>DATNLP010000136.1:0-6244 GCA_035602795.1 Acidimicrobiales bacterium
TGCGTCCGGCGCAGTGGCTTGGCCACCTTGCCCGCCCGGATGCACGAGGTGCACACGTGCAACCGCTTGGGCGCGCCGTCGACCACGGCCCGCACCCGCTGCACGTTCGGGTTCCACCGGCGCTTGGTCCGGCGGTGCGAGTGGCTGACGTTCATGCCGAACGACGGCTTCTTGCCGCAGATGTCGCACACAGCTGCCATGGGAAAACCTTCCTGGTGGAGGCCGCGGTGCAGGTACCACGCAGGCCTTCGAGAACGGGCCAAAGGTTAGCATCCCCTGCCATGACCCCCCTTTCGGCCCTCGGTGCGGACGACCTCCGCGCCGTGATGGCGGGGTACCGCGACGCGCTGCGGCTGCACCAGGCCGACATCAACCGGTTGAACGTCTATCCCGTCCCCGACGGGGACACCGGGACCAACATGGCGCTGACCCTCGAGGCGGTGGTGGCCGAGCTCGAGGGCGTCCACGCCGGTGCGAGCCTGGCCGAGGTCTGCCGGGCCATCGGGCACGGGTCGCTCATGGGCGCCCGGGGCAACTCGGGGGTCATCTTGTCGCAGCTCCTGCGCGGGATGAGCGAACGCATGGGTGCGGCCGGCACCGACGGGGTGGGGCCGGAGCTCCTGGTCGAAGCCATGACCCACGCGGCCGAGCTGGCCCGCAAGGCGGTGGTGCGTCCCGTCGAGGGGACCATCCTCACCGTGGCCTCCGCTGCAGCCGACGGGGCCGGGCAGAGCTCGAGCTCGGGGTCGGGACTGGTGGGCGTGGTCGAGGGCGCCAAGGGCGAGGCGGCCGACGCGTTGGCCCGCACCCCCGAAATGCTGCCCGTGCTCAAGCAGGCCGGGGTGGTCGACGCCGGCGGCTCCGGGTTCGTCCTGCTCCTGGACGCCTTCCTGCTCGTGCTCGACGGGCGGCCGCTGCCTGAGCCGTCGGGGGTGTCCGGGCCCGACCTGTCGGCCCTGAACGGGGGCTGGGCGGAAGGGGGCCCGGCGGGCGAGGCGCCCGACGGGGAGTACCAGGCGGACGACCTGCGCTACGAGGTCATGTACCTGCTGGCCGCGCCGGACGACGCCATCGAGGCCTTCAAGGACGTCTGGGCGGGCATCGGCGACTCCATCGTCGTGGTGGGAGGCGACGGCCTGTGGAACTGCCACATCCACACCAACGACATCGGTGCCGCCATTGAGGCGGCGATCGAGTGCGGCCGGCCGCAGCGGATCCGGGTCGCCGACCTCGACGAGCAGGTCGAAGAGGAGCGCTGGGTGCGCGAGCACGTCGGCGCCCCGGGGGCCGGGCCGGCGGTTGAGGGTGCGGGCCCGCCGCCGACCACCAGCGTCGTGGCCGTGGTCACCGGCGACGGGATCGGGCGCATCTTCCGCTCGCTCGGCGTGCACCATCTGGTGGTCGGAGGCCAGACCATGAACCCGGCCACCGCCGACCTGGTGAAGGCGGTCGAGGCGGTCGGCTCCGACGATGTGGTGATTCTGCCCAACAACAAGAACATCCGGCCGGTGGCCGAGCAGGTCGACGCGCTCAGCTCCAAGACGGTGCGGGTGGTGGCCACGGGCTCCATCGTCGAGGGCTTCGCCGCGCTGCTGGCCTACGACCCCGCCGCCGACGCCGAGGCGAACGCGACGGCCATGGCCGAGTCGGCCGAGCGCGTCGTGCCGGGGGAGGTCACCCGCGCCGTGCGCGACTCGGTCACCGACGCCGGCGAGGTGCGCGCCGGCGACTTCATCGGGATGTCGCGCGACGGGGTGGTGGCCATCGCCGACAACGTGGTGCTGTGCACGCGCCTGCTGCTCGGACGCCTGCTCGACGACACGCACGAACTGGTCACGCTGATCGAAGGGGAGGGGTCACGCGTGGGCGACACGCGACGGATCGAGGAATGGCTGTCGGAGGAGTACCCGGAGGTGGCACTCGAGGTGCACCACGGGGGGCAGCCGTTGTATCCGTACCTGCTGGGGATTGAGTAGCGGCCGCACGCTCCTGGACCTGAGCAGCCGGCCGGTGTCGGTGCTCGGGTCGGTGTCGGAGCGCCGGGCGGCGCGCCTGGCCGAGCTGGGCGTCGAGTCGGTGCTCGATCTGATCACGACGTACCCGCGGCGCTACATCGACCGCACCCGCCAGGCCGACGTGTCGGACCTGCGGGTGGGTGAGGAGGCGGCGGTGCTGGCGTCCGTGCAGTCGGCGCACGCCCGGCGGGCCCGGACCGGGCGGGCCGTGGTCGACGTCGTCGTGCGCGACGAGACCGGCCGGCTCAAGATCGTCTTCTTCAACCAACCCTGGCGGGCCAAGCAGCTCGAAGCCGGCACCGAGGCGATCTTCTTCGGCAAGGTCACCGAGTACCAGGGCAGCCGCCAAATGACCAACCCGGTGGTCGACGTGGTGGCCGGGGTGACGCCGGGCCGCAAGACGCTGCGCATCCTGCCCGTGTACCCCGCCTCGGAGAAGGTCGGGCTGACCAGCTGGGAGATCGGTGCCTCGGTCGAGGAGGCGCTGGAGCGGGCCGGCGAATTCCTGGACCCGTTGCCCGAATCGTGGCGCTCGTCGCTCGACCTCTGGGACCGCACGCGGGCGTTCGGCG
Source organism: Acidimicrobiales bacterium (assembly GCA_035602795.1). GTDB lineage: Bacteria > Actinomycetota > Acidimicrobiia > Acidimicrobiales > RAAP-2 > Bog-473. The sequence continues at coordinate 2,588 of DATNLP010000136.1, forward strand.
CCATCCACCTGCCCGAGTCGCTGGACGTGGTGCCGCCGGCCCGTCGCCGGCTGGTGTTCGACGAGCTGTTCCGCCTCCAGCTGGCCCTGGTGTTGCGGCGGCGGGCCTTCGAGTCGAACGCCCGGGCCCTGCACCACGACGTGTCGCCCCTGGAGGTGACGGGCGGTGTCGGCGACACGCTGGTGGCACGGTTCCTGAGCGGCCTGCCCTACGAGCTGACCACGGCCCAGCGCCGGGCCCTGGCGGTGATCGTGGCTGACATGGCCGGCCCCTTCCCCATGCACCGCCTGCTGCAGGGCGACGTCGGCTCGGGCAAGACGGTGGTGGCGCTGGCCGCGCTGCTGGCGGCGGTGCAGAGCGGGCACCAGGGGGCGCTCATGGTCCCGACCGAGGTGCTGGCCGAGCAGCACTTCTCCGCCGTGCGGGCGCTGCTGGGCGACCTGGAGGGCGCGGGCGGCCTGGGCGGTGGCGAGGTGTCGGTCGAGCTGTTGACGTCCAGGGTCAAGGGCAAGGCACGCGCCGCCATCCTCGAGAGGCTGGCCTCGGGCGCCGTCGGCCTGGTCGTCGGCACGCACGCACTGTTGACCGAGGAGGTGTCCTTCCACTCGCTCGGCTGCGTCGTCATCGACGAGCAGCACCGCTTCGGGGTGGAACAGCGGGCCACCCTGCGGGGCAAGGGCACCGACGGCGACCCCGACCTCCTGGTCATGACGGCCACGCCCATCCCGCGCACGGCGGCCATGGTGATCTTCGGCGACCTCGACCTGACCACCCTGGACGAGATGCCGCCCGGGCGGATCGCCGTGACGACCGAATGGATCCCCGGCGACGGCCACGCCGGCGCCGCGCCGGCGTGGGACCGGGTGCGGTCCGAGGTGGCCGCCGGGCACCGCGCCTTCGTGGTGTGCCCGCTGGTCGGCGACTCGCCGCGGGTGGAGGCGAAGTCGGCCACCGAGGAGTTCGAGCGGCTGACCGCCGGCGAGCTGGCGGGCTTGCGGGTCGGGCTGCTGCACGGGCAGATGGCGTCCGCCGCCAGGGAGGAGACCATGGCGCGCTTCCGCGCCGGCGAGCTCGAGGTGCTGGTGGCCACCACGGTCATCGAGGTCGGCGTGGACGTGCCCGAGGCCACGGTGATGGTGGTGGAGAGCGCCGACCGCTTCGGCATCGCCCAGCTCCACCAGCTCCGGGGCCGCGTCGGCCGGGGCACGTCGGCCAGCTGGTGCTACCTGCTCGGCGGCGACGACGGGAACGAGCGCCTGGCGGCCGTGGCCGGGTCGACCGACGGGTTCGCGCTGGCCGAGGCCGACCTCAAGCTGCGGGGGGAGGGGACGCTGCTGGGGGCGCGGCAGAAGGGCCAGAGCGACCTGCGGTTGGCCTCGCTCTCGAAGGAGGGCGACCTGGCCCTCCTGGAGGAGGCGCGCCGGGTGGCCGAGGCCATCGTCGGGGACGACCCCCAGCTGGAGTCGCATCCGTACCTGGCCGACGAGGTGCGGCTGCTCCTCAGCGAAGACGAGGGCGAGTACCTGTTCAAGAGTTGAGGGTTCAAGAGCTGATGGTCGTGGTCAGCGGCCGTAGGGTGGGGCCGATGCGCGTCATCGGAGGCCGGAGCCGCGGGCGCCGCCTCGTGGCCAAGCTGCCCCCGTCGGTGCGGCCGACGTCGGACCGGGTGCGCGAGTCGATCTTCGACATCCTGGGGTCTCAGGGCGGGGTCGAAGGCCTGCAGGTGGTGGACCTTTTCTGCGGGAGCGGCGCGCTCGGCGTCGAGGCCCTGTCCCGGGGGGCGGCGTCGTCCACCTTCGTGGACCTGGATCCCGACGCGTTGGCCGCCGTCCGCCGGAACCTGGAGGCGGTGGGTCTGGCCGGCGAGGCGGCCACGCTGGTACGGGCGTCGCTGCCGGGGTGGTTGCAGGCCGCCGGCGGACGGGAGCCGTTCGACCTCGCGCTGTGCGATCCGCCCTACGACTTCGCGGACTGGCCGGCGCTGCTCGGCGCGCTGCGGGCCGACACCGCCGTAATGGAATCGTCGTCCGCCGTCCCCTTGCCGGAGGATTGGGTGGTCACGAGAGAGCGCCGGTACGGCGGTACGCTCGTCACCGTGGCTCACCGCAGCGGTGCCGGCTCGTGAAGGTCGGCCTCTTCCCGGGGTCCTTCGACCCCTTCCACAACGGGCACCTCGAGATCGTCGAGCGGGCCTGCCGGCTCTTCGACGAGGTCGTCGTGGCCGCCGTGCGCAATCCCCAGAAGGGAGCGCAGCTCTTCGATCTCGAGGAGCGCCAGGCTCTGCTCGAAGAGGTCACCGCACACCTCCCCAGTGTCGGAATCGTTTCGATGTCGACCCTCACCGTCTTCGTCGCGCGCGACGTCGGGGCCGACGCCATCATCCGGGGCCTGCGGGCCGTATCGGACTTCGAGGCCGAGATGCAGATGGCCCAAATGAACAACCACCTCTCTGGTGTCGAGACCATCTTCATCCCGACCAGCCCGGAGTGGTCCTTCGTCGCGTCCAAACTCGTGCGCGAGGTCTGGCGTTTCGGGGGCGACGTCTCGGCCTTCGTGCCCAAGCCCGTGGCCGAGGCCCTGAAGGCCAAGTACGACGAGGAGCACGGGGGATGACGGGCAAGTGAGTGACCAGTTCCTGGACGTCGACGAGCCGCTCCCGTCGGAGGAGATCGGGATCGAGTCGATCTTGCATCAATTGCTCGACGTGGTGGCGGCGGCCAAGTCGATGCCGCTGTCGTCCTCTGTCATGGTCTCGCGTGACGAAATGGTCTCGCTGGTGCAGGCCGCGCTCGACGCGGCGCCCGAGGAGCTCCGCCAGGCGCGCTGGCTGCTCCGAGAGCGCGAGGAGTTCATGGCCGAGCGGACCCGGGAAGCCGAGGCGCTGATGGACGAGGTGCGCGCGCAGGCCGAGCACATGGTGCAGCGCACCGAGATCGTGCGGCAGGCCAACTCGGTGGCGCAGCGGATCCTCGACGACGCCAACGAGGAGGCGCGCACCCTGCGCCACCAGGCCGAGGATTTCGTCGACCAGAAGCTGGCCGGCATGGAGATCGTGCTCGACCGCCTGACCCGGACGGTACAGGCCGGCCGGGCCAGGTTGGCCGCCCCGCTGGTGGAGGCGGCGACGACGGAGGACGAGGGAGCCGGGAGCGAGGAGGACGGCTTCTTCGATCAGGACCAGACGTAGTGGGCGCCGATCCTTTCGTCGTCCACGTGGCGCGGCTGCGCCGGCCGCACGGCGACGCCGTGGCCCACGAGATGCGCCGGGGCGAGGTGGCGCTGGCCGGGCCGCTCGACGAGGCAGGGATCGACCCGGGCCGCAGCGTGGTGCCCGCCGGCGGGGAGGCGGAGTGTGACCTGACCCTGCGGCCCTTCGAGGGCGGCATCGACGTCGAAGGCACGGTGACCGCCCCCTGGGTCGGGATCTGCCGGCGCTGCGCCGAGCCGGTGGCGGGGGAACTGCGCATCGCCGTGCGGGAGCGCTTCGCCGACGAGCCGGACGACGACCTGTACCCGATCGTCGACGACGAGATCGACCTGGGCCCCCTGGTGCGCGATGCCGTGGTGCTCGAACTGCCCATGGCGCCCCTGTGCCGGGAGGATTGCGCCGGCCTGTGCCCGCAGTGCGGTGCCAACCGCAACGAGGGCGACTGCGGC
>DATNLP010000137.1:0-4279 GCA_035602795.1 Acidimicrobiales bacterium
AGCAGTTCGATGATGGCGTCCTCATCTATCGGAATGGGCAGCCCGTCTACTTCGTCTGGGGCAAGATCCGCGATGCGTGGAATGACGTCCAGGCTTCGCAGGGCAAGTTGGGATATCCGACCACTGACGAGGTGAAGGAACCCGACGGCACCTACAAGTCGACCTTCGAGCACGGCACCGTCACCTGGAAAGAGGGTGACGAGAAGGCCACCGTCACCGTGAGCTAGTCGCACAACTCACCTCGGCAAGGCCGGGCAATCCACGCGATTGCCCGGCCTTGTTCTTGCCAAGGTGACCTGGGGGCGTGCCGTTACCCGCTGCGTCGTCGTAGCGTGGAGTGGTGACCGCTGCGAATAACCTGCCCCGCACCGTCGGCGAACTGCGTGCCGCCGGGCACCGTGAACGGGGCGTCAAGCAAGAAATCCGGGAAAACCTGCTGACCGCTTTAGCCGAAGGGCCAGATAGCCGAGAGATCTGGCCAGGCATCCTGGGGTTCGAGGACACCGTCCTACCGCAGCTGGAACGGGCGCTGATCGCCGGCCACGACTTCGTGCTGCTCGGTGAACGCGGTCAGGGCAAGACGCGCCTGCTGCGGGCGCTGATCGGCCTGCTGGACGAGTGGACGCCGGTGATCGGTGGCGCCGAGCTCGGCGAGCATCCGTACAGCCCGATCACCCCGGAGTCGATCCGCAAGGCCGCCACCCTCGGCGACGATCTGCCGGTCGAGTGGCGGCACCGCAGCGAGCGCTACACCGAGAAGCTGGCCACCCCCGACACCAGCGTTGCCGACCTGGTCGGTGACATCGACCCGATCAAGGTCGCCGAAGGCCGCAGTCTGGGCGACCCCGAGACCATCGCCTACGGACTGATCCCGCGGGCGCACCGCGGCATCGTCGCGGTCAACGAGCTGCCCGACCTGGCCGAGCGCATCCAGGTGTCGATGCTCAATGTGATGGAGGAGCGCGACATTCAGGTTCGCGGCTACACCCTGCGGCTGCCGCTGGACGTGCTCGTCGTGGCTAGCGCCAACCCCGAGGACTACACCAACCGCGGCCGCATCATCACCCCGCTCAAGGACCGTTTCGGGGCGCAGATCCGCACGCACTACCCGTTCGAGACCCAGACCGAAGTCAAGATCATGGAGCAAGAGGCGGACCTGCCCACGGCCGGCGTACCCGTGAGCGTGCCCCCCTTCATGAAGGAGGTGATCGCCGAGGTCTCCCAGCTGGCCCGGCGCAGCACCCACCTGAACCAGCGCAGCGGCGTGTCGGTCCGTCTCTCCATCGCCAACTACGAGACGCTGGTGGCCTCCGCCGTCCGCCGCGCCCTGCGCACGGGTGAGCCGGTGGCGGTGCCCCGCATCAGCGACCTGGCGTCGTTGGTGCCCTCCACCCAGGGCAAAATCGAGGTCGAGGCCATGGAGGAAGGCCACGAGGACGAGGTGGTGGCCCAGCTGGTGGCCGCCGCCACGCTGTCGGTCTTCCGCCGCCGCGTCACCCTCGACGACCCGCAGTCCATCGTCGCCGCCTTCCACGACCAGGTCGTGGTGCACGTGGGCGACGACCTGCCCTCGTCGGCCTACCTGGCCGTGCTGGCCGACATCCCCGAGCTCGAGCCGGCGACGCGCAAGCTGGCCGGCCCCGAGGCGGCGGATTCCGAGTCGCCGGCGCTCATGGCCAGTGCCATGGAATTCCTCCTCGAAGGGCTGCACCTGACGAAGCGGCTCAACAAGGACGCCTCAGGCGCCCGCGCCCTCTACCGCGGGCGCAAGTAAGTAGAAGACGACAGGGGTGGCACGGTGAGCGTCAAGTACGACTACTCGGAATGGGACGGCACCCAGGCGTTCGCCGACCTCGATCCCGACGACCTGTTGGCCGGCCTGACCGACGACCTGTTGGCCGGCGGTGACCTCGACGACGCGCTGCGCCGGCTGCTGCGCTCGGGCTTTCGCACGGCCGACGGTGAGCAGGTGGCCGGGCTGCGCGACCTGCTCGACCAGCTGCGCCGGCGCCGGGCCGAAATGCTGGCGGAAGGCGATCCCGACGGCCGCATGGCCGAGCTGACGCGCCAGCTCGACGAAATTGAGCAGGACGAACGCGCCGCCATCGACGAGCTGGTCGAGGATGCGCGCACCAGCGGAGACCAGCGCCGCACCGAGGTGACCGACGACGTGGCCACCGAACGCCGCATGGCCCTCGACCTCCAGCCCGACGACCCGGCGGGCCGCATCAGCTCGCTGCAGCACTACGACTTCGTGTCGAGCGAGGCGCGGGAGCGCTTCGAGGAACTGGTCGAGGAGTTGCGGCGCGAGATGGCCGACACCTTCTTCGAGGGTGCCTCCGACGCCCTGTCCAACATGAGCCCCGAGCAGATGCAACGGATGCGCGACGCCTACGACGCCCTCAACAAAATGCTCGAGCAGCGCGAGTCCGGCGAGGACATCGATCCCAGCTTCGAGGAGTTCATGGACAAGTTCGGGGATATGTTCCCCGGCAACCCGCAGACGCTCGACGAGCTGCTCGAGCAGTTGGCGGAGCGCATGGCGGCCGCCCAGGCGGTGTGGAACTCCCTCTCCCCGGAGCAGCGGGCCCAGCTGAGCCAGCTCATGGAGGCCGTGCTCGAGGACATGGACCTGCGCTGGCAGGTCGAGCGCCTGGCCCAGAACCTCCAGCGCGCCTTCCCCGAGGCCGGCTGGCAGCAGAGTTACGACTTCAACGGCGAGGGGCCGATGCGGCTCAACCGGGCCACCGACCTGGCGACGCAGTTGAGCCAGCTCGACCGCATGGAGGAGGTGCTCCAGTCCGCCTCCAGCCCGGCCGCCCTGGGTGAGATCGACCTGGACCAGGTCAAGAACCACATGGGCGAGGACGCCGCCCGGGCGCTGGACCGCCTGGCCAACCTGACCAAGTCGCTGGCCGACGCCGGGTTGATCGAGCAGCAGGGCGGGCGCATCGAGCTGACCCCGCTCGGCGTGCGCCGCCTGGGCCAGAAGGCGCTGACCGACCTCTTCGGCCAGATCAACAAGGACCGCATCGGCGACCACTCGGCCGTGCGCACGGGCTCCGGGCACGACCGCGAGGAGACGACCAAGGCCTACGAGTACGGCGACCCGCTGAACCTGCACCTCTCGACCACGGTGCACAACGCGGTGCGCCGTGGTGGCTCGGGAGTGCCGGTGCGCCTCAAGCCCGAGGACTTCGAGGTGGTCGAGGTCGAGGCGCTGTCGCGTTCGGCCACGGTGCTCTGCGTCGACCTGTCGATGTCCATGCCGATGCGCGACAACTTCGTGCCGGCCAAGCGCATGGCCATGGCGCTGCAGACCTTGATTTCGTCGAAGTTCCCACGCGACTACCTGGGCATCGTCGGGTTCTCCGAGGTGGCCCGCGAAATCCGGGCCGACGAGGTGCCCACGGCCATGTGGGACTACGTCTACGGCACCAACCTGCAGCACGCGCTGGCGCTGTCACGGCGCATGCTCGCCCATCAGCACGGGACCAAGCAGATCATTGTCGTGACCGACGGCGAGCCGACGGCGCACGTCGACGACTACGGCGAGGTCTTCTTCAACTACCCGCCGGTGCCCGAGACCCTGCGCCGCACCATGGCCGAGGTCATCCGCTGCACCCGGGCCGGCATCGTGATCAACACGTTCGCCCTCGACCTCCAGCGCACCCACTACCCCTTCGTGGAGCAGATCGCCCGGGTCAACGGCGGCCGCACCTTCTACACCACGCCCGACGCCCTGGGTGGCTACGTGCTGGTCGACTTCCTCCAGCACCGTCGGGTGTTGCGCCCCGCCGGGTAATGGGGACGATCGTCCTCCGCACGTCGGCGTAGCCGCCGGCGCTCCCCGCTCACGCACCCTGGAGATCCCGGCGGGCGAAGGCCGCCGCGCCGATGAGCGCGCCGACGACGCCGCAGGCGGCCAGCGCGCCCGCCTGCGCCCAGTCGACCGGCACGGCGGGTGCCGACGCAATGTGGTGGAAGAGCGAGGTGTCGAGCAGCCATTTGCTCAGTGCCCCGATGCCGCCGACGAGCTCGACCAGCAGCGACCAGCCCAGCACGACGTAGACGCCGGCCGGGGCGGCGCGCGGCCACAGGCCGATGAGGAGCGTGCCGACCCCGAGCAGGAACACGGCCGGCGCGGCGGTGTTGACGCCGGCGGACAGCAGGTGGTCCAGGCCGGCGTCGGTGTGCTGGGCGGCCGCGCCCAGCCAGGTGAAGAAGCCGCCGGCCACCGCGCTGATGACGACAAGCGCGAGCGCCAGGGCGAGGCGGG
>DATNLP010000139.1:0-28652 GCA_035602795.1 Acidimicrobiales bacterium
GCCGGGCTACACGCTCATCGGCAAACTCGTGGTCGCCCGCTACAACGCCATCAGGAGGCGGTGACCCTCCGACCGCGGTGACGGCGACCCGTACCGCCGTAGGCGTGCTCGGCGTGCTCGGTGGGCTCGGCGTCCTCGGCGTCCTCGGCGTGCTCGGCGCGGTCCATGTCCTCGACACCGGCGGCCGGCGCGTGATGGGGCGCGGACCGCGTCGGGAGCGGGTGGGACAGCATGGAGCGATGCGGACCAAGATCCTCGTACTGGTCGCGCTCGTCACCGTGGGAACCGTCGCCCTGCCGCCCGCGGCACAGGCTCGGGCACGGTCGTCGTCGCCCACCTACTACGTCTCCCTCGGCGACTCCTACTCGGTGGGCTATCAACCCGGACTGGGCTCGACCCCCGGCTACACGGCCTACGTCGCCGCCCGGACGCACATGACGCTGGTCAGCTTCGGCTGTGCCGGCGCCACCACCACCTCCATCCTCGACTCGGTGGGCTGCCCCGCCATCTTTCGAGACACCCCCGGCGGCGTGACCTATCCCACCCTGACCCAGGCCGCGGCGGCCGAGGCCTTCATCACCGCCCATCGAGGCCACATCGGTCTGATCACGGTGACCATCGGCGTGAACGACGTCACCGGATGCATGAGGCTGGCAACCGGCTCGGTCACCTGCGCGTCCGGCGTGGTGAAGAACACCGCCGGCAACGTCACGACCCTCACCTCGGACCTGCGCCGCGACGCTGGCCCCAAGGTCCCCATCATCGGGCTGACCTATCCCGACATGTTCCTCGGCGGCTACGTCTATCCCACCGTGCCGCCGACGACGGCCCAGGTGGACCAGGCCACGACATCGGTGCCGATCTTCAAGCACCTCCTGAACCCGGTTCTCGCCAAGGCCTACGCCTCGTCGGCCGCGGTGCTGGTCGACGTCACGGCGGCGACCGGTGCCTACACGCCGTTCGGCCGCACCGTGAAGACGAAGGCCTACGGCACCATCCCCGTGGCCGTAGCCCGCGTGTGCACGTTCACCTGGTTCTGCGGCCTGGGCGACGTCCATCCCACGACAGCCGGCTACACCCTGATGGGCAGGCTGGTGGTCGCGCGCTACCGCGCCATGAGGAAACGGTGAGCCCGCGGCCGCACGGACAACCGATCCGTCCCACCTCTCAGGTGTGCTCTTGGAGTGCCTTGACGAGTAAGCGCCGCAACTCCGCCCGCTCGGCCACGCTGAGCCCTCCCAGCATCTCGTCCTCGATACTCCCCTGGGCCACCTCCGCCCGCTCCAGCGCCTCGAGGCCGGCGTCCGTGATGTCGACGATGTGGCGCCGCCGGTCGGCCGGGTCGCGCCGGCGCTCCGCGTACTCCAGGTCCTCGAGGTCGTTCAGGACGAGCACGCCCGTGTTCGAGTCCATGTGGAGCCCCTCGGTCATGGCCTGCTGGGAGGTGCCGGGATGGTCCCGCAGGTAGGCCAGGACGACCATGTTGCGCAGGTTCATGCCGACCAGCTCGACCGAGCTGCGCTGGTAGACGGACCGGGCCAGCCTGGTCAGGAGCACGAGGGTGCCCGTCCCCGAGCGGGCCGCCGCCTCCCGGGCCGCGCTCACGAGGCCCGTCCCGCCGAACCGGCCGCGCCCACGGGACTCACCCAGCCCACCCGGACGGCCTCATCGATCATACCCCTAGGATAGTCCCGAAATCATGACTATCCCCGCACATAGGACCATGTCGCCCTTGACGTCCGAGCCCCAGCCGGAGCCGCTGAGCCCCCACGCCAACCGCCGGCGCTGGATCGCCCTGGTCGTCGTCTGCCTGGCCATGTTCATGAATGCGCTCGACGGCTCCATCGTCAACGTGGCCCTCCCGGCCATCCAGCGCAGCCTGCACTTCAGCCAGTCCGGCCTGACCTGGGTGGTCGACGCCTACCTCATCTCCTTCGGCAGCTTCCTCCTCATGGCGGGGCGCCTGGGCGACCTCATCGGCCGCAAGAAGGTGTTCCTGGCCGGCGTGACCCTGTTCACGCTCGCCTCGATCGCCTGCGGCTCGGCCGACAGCCAGGCCATGTTGGTGGCGTCCCGCTTCGTCCAGGGCATCGGCGGGGCGCTCTCGTCGTCGGTGATCGTGGCCATCATCGTGACCGAGTTCCAGAGCCCCTTCGAGCGGGCCAAGGCCATGAGCGCCTACGTGTTCGTGGCCGTCGGCGGCGGCTCCATCGGGCTCCTGGCCGGCGGCATCCTCACGCAGGCCCTGAACTGGCACTGGATCTTCTTCGTGAACGTGCCTATCGGCATCGCCACGCTGGTTCTCGGCTCCGTCTTGTTGGTGGAGAACGTCGGCTTCGGCATCAAACAGGGCGTCGACTGGGTCGGGTCGGTGCTGATCACCGTGTCCGTCATGTTGCTGATCTACGCCATCGTCACGGCCTCTACCGACGGCTGGGTCTCCGCCCACACCTTTCTGTTGGCCGGCATCGCCCTCGCGCTCTTCGCCGGCTTCCTCCTGCTCGAATCCCGGCTCTCCAACCCGATCATGCCGCTGCGCATCCTCCGGCTGCGCACGCTGACCGGCTCGAGCGTGATCCGCGGCCTGATCATCATCGGCATGTTCTCGACCTTCTTCATCGGCGCGCTCTACTTCGAGCACGTGCTGCACTACAGCCCGGTGAAGACGGGGGTGGCCTTCCTGCCCCAGGCCGTCGCCATGGCCGCCATGTCGGCCGGCATCACGGCCCGGCTCCTGAACCGCTTCGGCGCCAAGGTCGTGATGTACCCGGCCATGGTCCTGGCGGCCGTCGGGCTGCTCCTGTTCGCCTCGGGCGGGCCCCATGCCGCTTACTTCCCGAAGATCTTCATCGCCTTCCTGATGCTCGGCATCGGCGCAGGCGCGTCGTTCATGCCGCTGCTGCAGATCGGCATGTCCGAAATCCCCAATGCCGACGCCGGCCTGGGCTCGGGCGTGGTCAACGTCTCCCAACAGCTGGCCGGCGCCGTCGGCCTGGCCGCCCTGAGCACCATCGCCGCCAACCGCTCCAAGGCGCTGCTGGCCGCCGGCCACGACCTCACGAGCGCGCTGACCAACGGCTACCAGCTGGCGCTGCTGATCGCCGCCGGGTGCGTCCTCCTCGCCCTCGCCCTCTCTCCATTCCTGCTGCGGACGAGTGAACCGGCCGAGGAGCGGGCCCGCCACATCGCCGAGAACATGCAGAACCCCGAGACCTACGAGCACCTGGTCCTCTAGCGGTGCCCGCCCGGCTCCCTCGAGCCGGCTCACTCCAGTGTCCAGCGTGATGGCGGAGGGCCTCTCGTCGTCCTCGGTCCGCGGCACGACGGCACCGTGTCGGCGACGAAATCCGTCTCCCACAAGCCGGATGTGTACGTGCCCTTGCGTCCGGGCCGACCCGCAACCTGAAAGCAACCGTGTGGGGCCGTCAACCAGCCGAATTACAATGACGATGCGGCGTAGAGGGGGAGCTCGACAGCGTGGTTGAGCTGGGTTGGCACAGGGCAGGTCTGGCCGGGGACGCCTCGGCCCTACCGCCGCGTCGGCGTACCAAGGAGCGGGCCCGCAAGGCAGTTGCGCCGGCACCCGGACAGGCACCTGAGCCACCTCCGGATGAGCTCGGCGCCATGGCCGACGCCTTCTTGAACCTGCCCGACGCCGTGGTCATCATCGACCGAACCGGCAACCTCGTGTGGGGCAACCACTCGGCGGAGCGGCTGCTCGAGCGCACGTTGGAGGACTGGAAGGGCCAGTCGGCTCTCGACCTGGTCCACCCTGACGACCTCGAATGGGCGCTGCTCTCCCTCACCACCATCCAGGGCAAGGACGTCGGCGCGCCGATCGAAATCCGGATCAACGCGGCGACAGGTTGGCGCCTGATCGAAATGATCGGCAGCCCCATCGAATGGATGGGCCAGGACGTCATCCTGCTCTGCCTGCGCGACCTGACCGAGCGCCGCAAGTTCGAGCTGGCCAGCGGGCACGAGGCGCAATTCCGGTCCCTCGTGCACAACGTCGGATCCATCATCATGCTGGTGTCGGCCGACGGCGTCGTGCAGTCGGTCTCGGCGGTCATCACCCGGCTGTTGGGCCACGACACCGAGCTGCTGGAAGGGCAGCCCCTGTCCCGCATCGTCGCCACCCGCGACCGGAGGGAGTTCGCCGCCGCCCTGGCCGCGGCGCGTCGCGGGGCCACGTCGGCCCATCCGGTGACCGCCAGGATCCGGCTCCTCCGTCACGACCGCGGCAGCGTGCCGTTCGACCTGAGCATCGTGAACCTGTTGGACGACCCCACCGTCGAGGGGCTCGTCATCTCGGCCCACGACGCCACCGCGCAGGTGTCGGCCGAGCGCGACCTGAGCGAGGCGCTCTCGCGCCTGACCGCCACCTTGGACTCCACGGCGGACGGGATCTTGGTGGTCGACACCAAGCGCCGGATCACCGACTTCAACCGGCGCTTCGCGGAAATCTGGGGTCTCCCGGACGATGCCGTGACCAAGCACGACGATGTCGCCACACTCGCCTTCGCCCTCGACCAGCTGACCGACCCCGACACCTTCCAGGCCAGACTGGAGGAGCTCGACCTCGAACCCGAGGCCGAGAGCTTCGACCTCATCGAGTTCAGCGACGGCCGGCTGGTCGAGCGGTACTCGAGGCCCCAACGCGTGGGCGGCGAGATCCTGGGCCGCGTCTTCAGCTTCCGGGACGTCACCGACCGCAAGCTGCTCGAAGACGAGCTCCACTACTGGGCCTTCCACGACTCGTTGACCCGGCTGGCCAACAAGACGCTGTTCCAGGACCGCCTCGATCACGCGCTCGCACGCAGCGTGCGCTTCGGCTCCCACCTGGCCGTGCTCTTCATCGACCTCGACAACTTCAAGACGGTCAACGACACCCTCGGCCACGGCGAAGGGGACCAGCTGCTGAGGAGGGTGGCGAAATCCCTCGTCGACATGCTGCGCGCCGCGGACACGGCGGCTCGTCTGGGCGGGGACGAGTTCGCGATCCTCATCGAGGACGTGTCGTCGCAGGACAGGGTCACGGAGCTGGCGGAGCGGATCCTCGAATGCCTGCGGCAGCCGATCCGCCTGGGGACCAAGTCGGTCAGTGCGGCCAGCAGCATCGGCATCGCCTTCGACAAGGAAGGCATCACCAGTGAGCAGCTCCTGCGCAACGCCGACATCGCGATGTACCAGGCCAAGAAGTTGGGCAAGGACCGCTTTGAGGTCTACCGCGACGAAATGCACGCGCTGGTGCTGGCCCGGGTCGAGTTGGAAGAGGAGCTGAAGGCGGCGATCTTCAACGGAGACCTGATCGCGCACTACCAGCCCATGATGAACTTGCAGACGTACGGGTTGGCCGGGTTCGAAGTGCTGGTGCGGTGGCCCCACCCCGAGCGGGGGCTCGTCAATCCAGCTGATTTCGTGCCCTTCGCCCAGGAGATAGGTCTCATCGGGGAAATCGACTCGTTCATTTTGCGCACGGCGTGCCAGCAGGTCCGCTGGTGGCAGGAGGCCGGTTTGTGCGGCCCCGACCTGGAGATCGGCGTCAACCTGTCGGCGGGCCAGCTGGCGGATGCAGGCCTCTCGGACCGGATTGCGGCCCAGCTGGAGGAGTGTCGCTTCGATCCTCGATCGCTCGTCCTTGAGATCACCGAGAGTGAAGTGATCACCGACAACGAGAACACGCTCCGCAACCTGGCGGCGCTACGCAGACTCGGCGTTCGCATCGCACTCGACGACTTCGGCACCGGCTACTCGACGTTCTTGCACCTCGATCGCCTGCCCATTGACATCGTCAAAATCGACAGGTCGTTCGTCATGACGTTGGGAACCGGGGACGACACGCGGAGCATGGCGGCGGCATTGCTCCAGCTGGCACGCACACTGGGGTACGGCACGATCGCCGAAGGCGTCGAGACCGCGGCGCAGGAGGAGAGCCTGCGTACCTTGGGTTGCGTCCTCGCCCAGGGTTACCACCTGGGTCGGCCGCTCGACGCCGAGGCGGCCCGCTGGCTTCTCGCTGCGCACGGCATGCCAGAGTCGACGATCGGTGTGCTCTGAGCGCTTGACCGGTGGATGCATCGGTCTCGCCATCCATGAGCACCGATGTGACGCCGCGAGGGGTTGCAGAACTCTGCACTCTGCGCTTCCCGCAGCCTGAACTGGCGCTGCCACATCACCCGTCTGCACGCGATCTGAGAATGGCGATTCCGGTACCGTGGCACGAATGCGATTGGCGAAACATGGGGGCAAATAGTGGCGTCCCCAATGCGTCGTTGAACCCATGATTCCTGGTGCATCGCCATGGTCGACACGTCGTCGGCCCATTGGGACCGCGCGCTCGAAGGTCGGGCTCCTCGGCGGAGTGATCGTCACGGCGATACTCGTCCCGCTTCTGGCGGCCACACCCCGGGTGGGCGCAGCCACGGCCGGGCTGCGGGGTCAGGAGATCACGCCGGGAGTCGTGTCTAAGTTCGTGGCCAGCTTCAACGCGGCGAACAATCGGGCCGATCGTGTGCTCAGCCAGGCCGATGAGAAAAAGGATGAACAGGGAAGCGCAGCTCAAATCGACGACACCGTGTTCATGATTGACCGCGACGCCGGGTTCTCGTCGCTGACCGGTTCAACGTTCTATCCGGTGACCATAGAGCCCACAGTTTCTGCGCTGCCCTACCAAAATCGCTATCCAGCCCAGTTCGCGGTCATCGTCAAATACCGCGACGCCGCGCGCACAGCGAAGCCGGAGCGGACCTGCGCCGGCACCGAGGTGCTCCAGGTCTTCGAGAAGAACTCAGCCGCAGCGCCTTGGCGGCTGACGCTCGAGCCCGACATCACGCCGGGGGTGGTGACCGCATTCTCCTCAGAGCCAGGTGGTTTCGCCACTCCCGTCAAACAGGACAACCTCGAGCTCCCATTGGGCGTCGTGCAGAGCGACGTCGTGGCGGCGCTCAATACCTATGCCGAGAACGGGACCTACGTCAATGGGTTCTCCAAGGTCGATTTCAACGTTGGGAGCAAGTGCTGGGCCATTGATGATCTGCAGGCCGACATCGTTCGGGCCAAGGCGGCCCAAGACACCGCTACTTTCTCCGCCAAGACCTACACGCCGAGTGACCTCACCGCCTACGCGCTGCCGGGTGGTGCCGCGTTGGTTGCCTTCACCGTGTACATCGCTGAAATTGAGAAATCGGCCATAGCCGGCGACTCGTTGACGACGTCAACCACCAAGGGCAATCCCGACAGCTATTTGGCGCCGGTCGGCACGTTCAACGCGCTTGCCTATCCGGAGCTCTGCCAGGTGGCAGCAATCGATCCAGCCAAGGGGCATGGAGACAAGACGGCCCCACGCGTGGTGGGGGCCTATTGCGGGTATCTGCAGGGGTCGGGCGGCTAGGCGATAGAAAAGGACGGCAAGTCCCGGAACGCTAGCCACCAAGTTCGTGGCGACGCTCTGCCGATAGGTTTGGGACGTGAGGCCCTTGCGCCGCCGTCGAGCGGTCTTGTCTGCCCTTGTGCTCTTCCTGGTAGGCGGCGGCGGTGTGGCGACGACGAGCGGTGGGACGGCGGCGGCGGACGCGATGGCCGGCCACGTCGAATCCGGCACCCCAGGCCCGGATGCGGTGACGGCGTTCGGTGCGGCCGCTGCTGTGGGTGGGACGACGCTCAATGGTCTGGACGCCCCCGTCGTGGGAGTAGCGGCCACCCCGGACGGCCTCGGCTACTGGGTGGCGGCCGCTGATGGCGGCGTGTTCGCCTACGGCGACGCGGCTTTCGAGGGATCCGCGGGCGGGATCGACCTGAATGCACCGGTGGTGGGAATGGCCGCCACTCCGGACGGCCATGGCTACTGGCTGATCGCCTCCGACGGCGGCGTGTTCGCCTACGGCAACGCGGCCTTCGAGGGATCGGCGGGTGGGATGGACCTGAATGCGCCGGTGGTCGGGATGGCGGCCACGCCTGACGGTGGTGGGTACTGGCTGGTGGCCTCCGACGGCGGCGTGTTCGCCTACGGCGATGCCGTGTATGCCGGTTCCATGGGCGGACGGGCGCTCAATCAACCGATCGTCGGGATGGCCGCGGCTCCTACCGGCAATGGCTACTGGCTGGCTGCGGCCGACGGTGGGATCTTCAACTTCGGGGACGCCCCGTTCGAAGGTTCGATGGGTGCCACGCCCCTCAACCAGCCGATCGTCGGCATGGCGGCGTCACCCGACGGGGGTGGTTACTGGCTGGCCGCCGCCGATGGTGGGGTCTTCAACTTCGGGGACGCCCCGTTCGAAGGATCCGACGCGGGCACGCAGCAGCAGGCTCCTGCCGTCGGTATCGCCGGCCGGTCGGGCGGATACTGGATCGCCTACGGCGTCAATCCGGGAGCGAAGATGATCCCGGAGATCGCGGCCTATGGCGCCGGACGGGCCGACAACGTCACCGTGGCCGTGGAGGACCTCACGACGGGGCAGATCTACCAGTTCCGGCCCGGATTGGTCGAGAACACGGCCAGCACGCTGAAGGTCGACATCCTGGCCACCTTGCTGGCGGAGGCGCAGGCAGCCGGGCGGTCGCTGACGCCCGAGGAGCAGAGCCTGGCCGTCCCGATGATCGAGGAAAGCCTCGACAGCGCAGCCGACACTCTGTGGACCCAACTCGGGCCAGCCGCTGTCGGGGCGTTCGAACGAGAGGCGGGGATGACCTCAACGGTGCCGGCCACCGATGGGGTGTGGGGAACCACGACCACCACGGCATTCGACCGCCTAGCCATGATCCGGACCGTGGTGGAGCCCAACCCGTTGCTCACGAATGCGTCCCGGGCCTACATCCTGAACCTGATGGAGAACATCATGCCGTCCCAGGACTGGGGGGCGACGGGCGGTGTGCCCGCGGGTGTCACGGTGGCGCTCAAGAACGGCTTCGCCACCATCGACGGGTGGCAGATCAACACCACCGGCTGGGTCGACGGTGACGGCCGTGACTACCTGATCGCCGTGTTGACAAACGGCAACGCGTCAGAGCAATACGGCATCGACACGGTCAACGCGGTGTCCGCCATCGTTTGGAACGCGTTCAGCCCGTGACCAACGAGGCGGCAGCTGCGTTTGATGAGGGCTGTCCGTCGTACGGGCTGGAGATACGCAAGGCAGCGTCACCGATGGAGGGCAACTCGTTGGCCGGACCGTCGAGCCAGTCCCTCAGGGCTGCCGTCGCCCGCACATCGTCCTCGTTGTACTTCAGAATCCACGCGCGGGCGGCCGCTTGGGCAATCGGGTCGTCATCGTCGATGGCAGTGTCGTGATTCACCATCGCCAGATCCCCACCGACCTCGTCTGATTGCCAGGTGAACCCAGCCAATGGGGCAACCTCTTTCAGACCCATGCTGCGACCCGTCACCAGGTGCGTCCGCACGACCTCGAGGAGATCAACCCATTCATCCGACGCAACGAACTCGTTGACCCGGGCGAGTAGTCCGAGGCGGTCGGCGATCCGCCGCATCTGTCCCTGCTCCGCGCTCCGGCTGTAGCAGTAGGCACGCAGGGTGGCGCCGTCGGCACGGGCCTTGGCCCGCTCGTTGGTCAGCCACCTCCAGAAGTCCTCGAAGGCGAGCGTCTCACCCTCCTCAACATCGGGATTCCAGGTGGCGAATGAGATATACCGGGCATCCGACGATGAGGCCCGGCGGTCAGTGACCAACGCACCCCAGAGGTAGCAGCCGTCGTTCGTGCTCTCCATGTCGACGTCGATTTCGATGTCGCCCCGTGGCACGGAGATCCGCTCGACACCACGGGCGCGGTAGGCGGAGGCCGAGCCGACGCGTGCCCGCGCCAGGTCGATTTGTGTCGCCAGGTTCTTAAAGCCGTCCAGGCACAGCGCCAACGTCGCCGGGTCGATCGTCTTGATGTGCGCGACGTCGACGAACCCGAGATGGGCTAGTTCGGCGATTTGCTTCTTGCGATTCGGAATCAGGGCGGCAAGCGAGGTCCCGGGTGGAAGCCCTTGGGCCTTGGCCAAGAGGTCGTCCAGGTCGACCCCGCAGCACGACAGCTGGGCGGTCGTCCAGTCCAAGCGGCCGAGGTCGTGGAGATTCTCGATCCCGTACGCCTTGTAGAGGCGCCGGCGAGCGACGCCGACACCCGAGATCAAGCTGAGGTCGGACGCCTCTTCGAGTTGTTCGCCGCACCAGCCCCGCCAGCGACACAGGTCGCACTGGGCGCACACGATCGGTTCGGCCAGCAACGGGCCCGAACCATCGTCGAGCCGTTCCTCGGCCGCCACGTAGACCTCGAGTCGGTGGGCGAACTCGAGGTCGTATCGATCCATGGCGCTCAGTTGGCCGGCTGGAACGGATGCGAGGTACTCGGGCGGCTCGAGCCAGGGCCGCTCGAGGTCGTACCAGACGATGACGCCCTCAGAGCCACAGATGCCGCCGACGTTGCGCTCGGACGACGCCAGGCCGGCGCTTTCCAGGAGCCGGCGGTAGTGCGCCAGCTGCAGCAGGTCGTCGACACGCCGCCGGGGATCGTGGTCGGGATCGGTCACGGCCGCACCGATGAAAGGCTGCTCGGGATCGGAGACGAGGGCCGACCCTTCGCCGGCCTTCTTGACCCGATCCAATGACATGTGCGACTTGATGTCGACGGGCAGGTAGCCGTCGGCATCGCGCACCAGGAGGTCGGGCTCGCCGACGCGGTGCGCGTCGTGGTCGACCGGGAGCCGGCCGCCGGCCACAATGGGAGCTCCGCCGAGCAGGGCCCGCATGGTGTGCCACTCCTTGGCTTCCGGATCCTCGGCGTCGATGACGACGGCACCGCCAACGCCGTCGAAAAAGTTCGCAACGGTTGCATCCTCGTACTCGTCTCCGCGGGCAATGAGCTTCTGCAGGAACGGCGGGTCGGGCAGCGGTTCGCAGGGCCGGAGGACATCGAGCTGGACGCGCTCGGGGCACGACTTGGCGAAGTACGCGTTCCTTGGCGTGATCTCGACGGTCACAGCTTCCACTCCCACCTGGCCCATCTGGTCGCACCACCGTTCTTAGTGGACGTGGCCATCGTTGCGGTGGGATGTGACACCCCGGTGGCCGGGTCCGGCGGGGACGCGGGGCAGTGCCCGGAGGGATTCGTGATCGGTGGTCGGGTGGGATGCCGGCGGCAACCATGACCATCTGGTGGGTCGGCCCAAAGGCCCAGGTCACCGTGCTCTCGGTCTGCCCCGAGGGGCGATTGAGCCCATCAAGGAGGATGAGCGCCCCACGTTCTACTGTGCGGCCATGACGGGGATGGAGAAGCACTCAGGTGGCCAGGCGGTGTTCCAGTTGCGGGTACAGCTCCAAGAGGTACGACCCGTCGTGTGGCGACGGGTGCTCGTCCCCGGCTCCGTCCGGCTGTCCAAATTGGCAGCGATGCTGTTGACGACGATGGGCTGGGAGAACTCCCACCTTCACCAGTTCCGCATCGCCGACGCCCACTACGGCATGCACGCTGACGACTGGGAGGACGTCGACGAGGACGAGATCGATGAGAAGACCGTGAGCGTCCTCAGGGCAATAGGAGACGAGCGGCGGTTCTTCTTCGACTACGACTTCGGCGATGGGTGGGAGCACGAGATCGTCATCGAGCAGCTGACCTGGAGCTCTGAGGGTTTGAAATTCGCGGTGTGCATAGACGGAGAGAACGCCTGTCCGCCGGAGGATGTCGGCGGTGTCGGGGGCTATGAGGACTTCCTGGCGGCCATCGAGGATCCCGACCACGAAGAGCACGACAACTTGCTGGGATGGGTGGGCTTCCTCTTCGACCCGACTGTTTTCGACCTCGGCTCGGTCAATGCCGAGCTCCAGCGGATTCGCTGATCAGTTCCTGGCTTGCCAGCTCAAGCGTCCTCGAGGGGAGGTTCGTCGGCCCAGTGGGAGCGCAGGTCGGCCAGCCAGGTCGGGAACTTGAGAGGAGGGTCCGGGAGCGGCTCGGCGCCCTGGGCGGCCAGAGCCGCCTCGAAGGCCTCCGGGTCGTCGCCCCAGCTGCGGGGGTCACCCATCATCACCTCGAAGAGCACCGCACCCTCGGGCCCGGCGACGATGGGGCCGAACGCGGCGCCCAGGGGAAGCTCGATGTGGGTCCCGACCGGGCAAGGGCGGTCTCCGACGGTGATCTCGCACTCGAGCACGAAGACGACGTGGGGCGAGAAGGACAGCCACTTCTCGCAGACATGGGCCGTCGTGCCGTCGGCATTGGCCTGAGCCTTGACAGCCTGCCAGGGGACGTCGGGGTCGTCTATGTGGCGGAAGGTGGGCTCGAGCCCTCGACGTAGGGCGACGGCGGCGATTTCTCAGACACGGCGGAAGGTTACGCCGGAGGACCGACCGTTCACCGACATGACCAATTCCACAGCAAAGGCCGACGCCCTCGAGAGTCTCGCCAAGGGGATCGCGCAACTCACCAGTTCAGATCGTTGGACCGAGTGGTTGAAGGTGCAGAGTCGCTTTCACGAATACAGCTTTTCCAACACCGTGCTCATCCTCGTGCAGCGACCTGAAGCGACCCGGGTCACCGGATTTAACGCCTGGCGTAAGTTGAACCGATCGGTCCGGAAGGGCGAAAAAGCAATTCGGATCCTTGCGCCCATGATCTACAAGCCAACCGCAACTCAAGACGGTCCGGAGGAAACCGAGGCGTGTAGATCAGTCCGAGGTTTCAAGGCCGTTCCCGTATTCGACCTGTCCCAAACCGACGGCGAAGAGCTGCCCGAAGTCTGTCGGCGACTGACCGGAGATCAGCTCGACAATACCTATGGACATCTACAATCCGTAGCGCATCGGCACGGGTTTACTGTCGAAGAAGCACGCCTCGGATCTGAAATCAATGGTATCTGCGATCATGTTCTGAAGCGCATCCGAATCGAGACTCGAAACTCCGAAACGCAGCGGGTCAAAACGCTCGCGCATGAACTGGGACACGCGATTCTTCACAATCCCTGCGATGGCGATACAGGAAGTCGATCGCTGAAGGAGTTGGAGGCCGAGAGTGTCGCCTTCGTCGTTTGCCGAAACCGGGACATTGATACCTCTGACTACTCATTCGGGTACGTCGCCGCGTGGGCCGGCGGCAGCGAAGAAGCGCACAACGCAATTAGAACCTCCGGGCCGCGGATCCAACGCGCCGCCAACGAGATACTCGTCGCGATCAAAGAGATGTGCCCTGATCCGATGGAATGGGCGAGCCGGTCCAGCATTTCGACCTTCTAAATCCCCATCATAATGACGATTATGTTGGGGCTTTCGCATCTGACCCGCCGTCAGCTCAATGACCGTGCGAGGCTTTGCTCCTAAATCCCCTGGTTGCATCGCAACCCGCCGGGGTGCACGAAAAAGAGTTAGGGCGCCCCGTTCAGCTCCCGATGGAGTGACGCCGGGCCTCTAGCCAACTCCCTGGTCTTCAATCCGACCCCAGGAATGACGCCACGGGTCGGGCAGACGGCACGCCAAAGACGGGTCTCCGCCTCGAAAGGCGCAGGCGCTGTGTCGGTACATGGCTCCCACGGTACGAATGTCTGCGAGTTGCGACAAGGGCTCATTAGGAATGATGGTGAACCCTGTGGAGCCTCTGGTGGCGAGGGGGGCGATGAGCCCCCATTCATCTGCGGATTCCACTGGGGGCAATGGTCTGGGCAGGATGGACGTCCAACATGGCTGACCAATCGTTCGTCCCGTCGCTACTTGAAAGCTCGGCGCGGCGATGGATGCTGATTGCGGGCTGGGTTGCCACCCTGTCTGGCATCCTGGTCTGGGCCACGAACGAGGGTCACTACGGCCCGTGGATTGTGGTGGCGGGACTGCTCTCCGTTGTCGTCTCCATGGCGTGGGGAGCGCGAGACCAGCATCGTCAACGCGGCCAAGAGATAGCCGCTCTGACCGCCCAGATCAACCTCCTGAAAGGAGAGGCCACGGAACGGGCGGAGGAGATCAAATACCTCACCCGACAACGGGACCAGTGGCAGACCGAAGCGTTCAAAGCCATGCGGGAAGGACTCTCCCGCGCAGAATCCAACTCGGGAAATCCAGCCGCAGAGACAACGGTGCACAAATCGCAGTGGGTTACCGACCACACCGAACCAGAACCGCCGCAGCGGGAAACGCTTTTCGACCAGTAGGCGGTGACGTCAGACGAAGCCACCGGCGCGAGCTGGCGTGGTTGTCTGCTGGGTCGCGCCGTTGCGTACCCCCTCTCCCGCACGGCTATCGCCATATCAGGCCTAGCGGCCCTCTGCGGTATTGGCGATGCGAGGCGTTTCGCACGACCCGTCGCGTCGTCACTTGGCCTCTTGAGAGGTAACTGGCCGGGTCCCCTGGGTCCCGACCTGCGACCTTAGAAGCCGGTCGCGGCGATGATCGAACCGTTGAGGTGAGTACCGGCCATGCCGCCGTCATTGGGAGCATCGCCAAGGTCGTAGACGGTTCCGTTCGCACTCGCGATCCAATACCCATCCCCATCCGAAGTCGTGAAAATGGCCGTGGACGGATTCCAACCCCCTGTAAGACTCGGAGTATCGCCGTAGGCACCAGCATCTCCATAGGGAGCGACCGCACCATTAGCGAAGAGAATCCAATAGCCGCCACCGTCAGGCGTACGAACCGCAGAGGTGACGAGCACGCTCTGAGGAGCGGGCTGACCGTAGTTGGTGGCATCTCCGAAGGCGTAGACGTACCCTGCGGACGTCACCAGCCAGTACCCGTTGCCACTGGCATCGGGCATCACTGCCACTGCTGCTCCGAGGCATCCACCGATGCCGGGACATGCGCCTGCAAAGTGAGCGTCACCAAACGCGAAAAGACCGCCATCAGAAGCGACCATGAAGTAGCCGCCCCCATCGGCGGATGGCACCATGCCGACTATCGGGGCGTTGAGGTTCGGGTAGACCCCCGACCCGGCAGGATGGAGTCCGAGGCCTGGAATCGAGCCGTAAAAGCCGGAATCGCCGAACGAGAAGACGCCACCATCGGAGGCCACCAGCCAATACCCACCGCGGTCAGCCGTGGGCGTGATTCCGACGACGGGCCGTTGGAGGCGCAGTGAACCAGTCGAGCCGTAGAAGTTGGCGGAACCGAAGTTGAAGATGCCTCCGTCTGAGCCGACCAGCCAGTACCCGTGTTCGGGCGTCGGTGGAGCAGTCGGAGGCGTGGGCGTGGGTGTGGGCGGTTCGGTGGCGGGTGAGTTGACTGTGCAACATGTTCCACCGCCAGCGGGAGCTACTGCGGTCGTGTACGGGCCTGAGTTTCCTAAGCAGGCAGCGTCATAGAAGAAGGACGCCGAGAGCGAGAACGAAGGGATATTCCAGAGTGTCGCCGGTATTACCGCTGTGAACTCATCGGTAGAGGCATCGAACGATGCGGTATCCTCAGAGTTCGCCTCGAGGACTGATCCGTTTACATTCATGATGCCCACGCTCCTAGTCGGATTGTCGTCACTCGTTGCGGTCGGCGTGAGCGTCCAATCGACGTAGGAGTTATCTGGGTACCACTGACACGAGTACGGGTCTGCGTAACCGACGGTCATAGTCAATGTGATTGACGATTGACCGTATTGAACGCCCAGTTGAGAGATACACACGCCGTTCGCCACGCTTGCGTTACACGGATCAGGGTTTGTGTAAGAAGCAGAGGTGTCATGTGAGACCAAAAGGTGGTCACTCTGACTGGTCGCGGTCGATGCTGACGCGAAGGTGACTAACGACACGCCTAAAACAACACAAGTGCCGATTAGAAGGGCCATGCCGCCCAAAAATGCTCCAACACGACGCAGAACAATCGGATGTCCCGCGGAACCACCACCGCTCGTATTAGTCACGCCTGGACCGCCTGTCGAGGCTGGTCCTGGCGGACTGCCGGGACAGTCCAAATCAACATGCCGTCCACCCGCTATCAAGCGGGTAGTCCGAACAGACCTCGGCGGAAGCGATGTTGTAGTCACCCACGGCATTTCCTGTTTGGGTCGCTGAACCTCCGGGCCACGTAACAGTGGTATTGCACGTGATTGAGCCATCGGGACCTTGGAGCTGAGCGGTGACGGCGGCGTACTCTGCGTTTGAAGGAAGAGTAAGCGTGGTCGACCATGGGACCGTCATCCCCCCGGCGTAGTTGGAAGTGTCAGTTCCGTAGGTGATGTCCACACCTTCGGGGGCGGACCCGGTGCAGCTAAAGGACGCGTTGATGCCGGGGGGTGCAGGTGCAGGTGCGGGCGCAGGTGCAGGCGTCGGCGCTGGTGCAGGCGTCGGCGCTACGGGAATGGGTGGTGCCGCAAAGGCTGGCGTCCCATAGAACAGCGAGCCATACGTGAACACACCACCATCGGCAGCGACGAAGCGGTATCCCGTGGCTGCCGCATTGGCCTCCATGCCGACAATCGGCTTGTTCAAGACGATGCTGCCTGTCGAGCCATAGAACGGAGCGCCGAAGGCAAAGATGCCGCCGTCTGAGGCCACCTCCCAGTAGCCGAAGGCCGTGTCATAGTACGCCGCGGGGGACGTGGCATCATCCACCGCCATGCCGACGACGGGCTTGTTGAGCGGAGTGCCGCCCATGGAGCCGAGGAAGGCCGCGTCGCCGTAGGTGAACATGCCGCCGTCGGAGGCTACGAAGTAGTAGCCCTCGCCATCGGGGGTGGCGGCCATGCCCACCACAGGTTTGTTGAGCTTGATGGACCCTGTGGACCCCAGGAAGGGTGCGTTGAAGCTGAAGACCCCCCCGTCGCCGCCGACGAGCCAATAGCCTCCAGTGACCGGGTCAACTGCCATCCCTACGATGGGTTTGTTCAGTGGGATGCCCACTCCCCCGAGGTTGGGCGCGTCACCGAAGTTGTACACGCCGCCAGCGGCGTTGGTGACCCAATAGCCATTACCGTCAGGGGTGGCGGCAATGGCGACGACGGGCGAGCCGACCTCAGGTCCGGGCTGACCATCGAAGGGCGCATCGCCACAGGCAGCTATCTGTCCGAGATTGTTGACGATCCAATAGCCACCGTCATCGGACGTGTCCGCGATGCCTACCACGGAACTGCCGTTCCAAAATGCACCGTCCGGCTGGTTACACGTCGAAGCATCATGCGGTCTCACTGTTGAGGCCCCAGTCGAAACCGTCGGGCCAGCGATCAGATACAAACTGGTCAGAAGGCTGGCCGTGAGTGCTAACCCGAGCTTCGCCAAGACGCCACCGAGCGCGAAAATCCTCTTGCGCCCATGGGGTCGGATTCCCGCTCGGCGTTTCCCTGCGGAAGGTGCCGTCAGCATGCTGACTCGTTTTGCGTTTAGCGACATTGGTCGCACCTCTTCTCAAGGGTCAGAAGAGGCGTCACGCCTGCACGGGGCGGCAACCAAAAAGCGGTCGTCCTGCCAACCGGGGCGTCCCTTCGCAACCACCATAGCAGTAAAGCTGACCCCTCAGTACCTCGGTTGCTGCATTTCAACGAGGAGAGCAGCGCGTTAGCCGAGCAGCCCGCTGATGCGGGACGCGATTGCGCTTGGAGTGCAATCGACATCCAACGCGAGCACCCCCGAGCTGTCGGGTACCCGTTCGCCCTGCGGATCGTCGGACAGCGCGCTATAGCCGTCGCCGACTTCCCGACATCCGATGAAGATGGATTGGTAGTCGACCTGGAGGAAGCGGGCGGTAATCCTGAGTAGTGGATATGGGCCTCCGCGGTGAATGAGGCTCCACCTGTAGCGATCACTCAGGCGCTCGACATACACCTTGGTCTCGTCCTCGGTCGCCACCGAAACTGCGAGAGCCACCTCTTCGAGCGGCGACCAATCGCGCGTGCTCATGATGAGACGCGAGCGTGACGGAACGGGCTGATTACGGTTCCCGGAGAGGGACATTGTTACCTCCATCGCCTGGCATTGCCACCGTGCCCAAAGGTCGGTTGGTGAGCGTCATCGGCCCAGGTGCCTCTGCTCGTCTTGATGGACATGACGACGATACCAACGCTGGCCGGTGAGCCTTACGTGCTCTGAAAGAGAACCTGAGTAACTTGCGACGTAGCGAAGTGACCGCGGCCGCCCATCGCGGCCCGCGCATTGAGGGGTGATCCGCAAGCGAGCCCTTCGTGGTCTGGCGAAGATGCAGCTTTCCGATGTCACACAGGCCAGCCCCAAGTGTCCGGCCATTTCCATTGTTGAGTCGCAATCGCACGGGCAGGCCAAGGGCACACAGCGGGACCCCGCTGCGGTCCGTCCTTCGCTCGCCAAGGGCGTCCCTCGACGTACCCAGAGCGGCTCGAAGGGGCAGGGAAAAGGGCCTCAGCTACGTCCAGAGGCGAGAAACCGGGGCGGTCTCGTCGCGCGCATTGCCTATCGGGAGATGCTCTGGCCTCCTGACCAGGGCATTTGTAGAGGCTCGAGATGTGCCAAGATTGTGTATATAACACGGCGAAAGTGTGTATAGTGGTGGAGCTAACTACACAGAAAAGACACACTTTAGGCCCAGAGCCTGGAAAAGCAGGTGCGACGATGACGGAGACAAAGCCAGAGGCCGACTCGGACGGCACGGAGAGGGACCGAGTGAGGGTCGCTATCAACATGCTCCGTGACGACTTTGAGGAGCTGAAGCGACTGGCCCAGGAGGACGGAGACACCGTCTCCGGCTATCTACGAAAGGCGCTCGCGACAGAGCAATACCTGAAGTCACGAACCAAGAATGGCGGACGCATCCTTGTCGAGGAAGACGGTGTCCAACGCGAAATCGTTTTCAGGTAGAGCAGCAAAGACTCAATCGGTGAGGGCCCCGGATGGATGAGGAGGTAGTAGACCTCGGTTCTCTGAGCCTGGACGAGCCCCCTTTTGATGAGGGGCCAGTTCGAAAGGTCGAGCAGACGAGGGCGACGTTGGCCTATTTGCTCTTCGGATTGTTGGCGGGCGTCCTGGTGGCGCTCTTTATCTTGCTCGGCACAGGGACAATCACGCCTCAAGGCTTCGAGAGCGTCGCGGGTGTGGTCTTATCGCCCATCGCAGCTCTCCTCGGTGCGGCTACTGGCTACTACTACGGCAAGGGCGGTTCGTGAGCTCATCGACCCCCATCGAACCACCCGCCTACCGGCTGGAAGGCGAACGGCTGAAAGACGGCTGGACCGTATCGTCACGCCTTGATTGGGCCAATGATCATTCGGGCGGCTCCTTCTCAGTCGGATACTTAGCAATCCGGGATGACGGAACGCAAGGCTTTCTTAAGGCTTTCGATTACACGACCGCCCTCGAGTCTGAGGATCCGGCTACCGAACTGCGACGGCTCACAGATGCGTTCCTCGCGGAGCGAACTGTATTGGAGCACTGCGGCGAGCGCCGATTTAGTCAGATAGTTCGAATTCTGGATGCAGGAACAATTCGTGTCGACGGTGTGGTCACCAACGCTGTCAGCTACTTGCTCTTCGAATGGGCCGTGCTCGATGGTAGAACTGCCGTAACTCAAGCGGATCCTGCTGACCACGCTCCGATGTTGACTTATGCGCACAATGCCGCAGTTGGACTAAGTCAGTTGCATTCTGCTCAAATAAATCATCAAGACCTGAAGCCATCAAACCTGGTTTTAGTAGATGAACTCGGTGCGTTGAGCGGAAAGCTGAGCGACCTCGGAAGAGCCTTCATGTTGGGACGACCTGCGCCGCACGATGATTTAGTTGTGGCGGGCGCCGCCGCTTATGCAGCTCCCGAACAGCTTTACAACTGCCCATCACGCCTGCGTGATGAAGGCTGGCGCACAGCGGCGGACCTCTACATGTTCGGCAACTTGGTTTCATTCCTGCTCACCGGAGTGCCTTTTAGCGGCATCACACTGGGTGATCTACATCCAACTCTTCGATGGAAGGAATGGAATGGCACGTTTGACGATGTCTTGCCAGCCCTTGTTGATGCTCATGGTCGATCAATATCAAAACTCAAGGGTGCCTTGCACAAAGCAGTTTCAGACGCGATCGCCGGAATAATTGACGATCTGTGTTACCCCGACCCTCGCCACCGGGGCGACCATGTGGCTCGAGGGAGAGGTCAAAATCCATATGATCTCTCTCGCTTTATCACCCGGCTTGACCTGATCGCGCATCGAGCCGCCATTCATTTGAAGAGACCTAAGTGACTGCCATCGGGGAAAATCGTCGACGGCAGGTTGTACCCCGATGGCGGCCGTGGCTTGACACGGTCAAACTTGGTCAGGTGGCAATGCCAGGAAAACGCCTGACAATTCATCGTGAACCCGTAATAGAACGATTGCTCCTTGAATACAAAACCACTGGTCATATCGGTCTCGCGTCCGAGATCGTAAGCGCAGCGCTAGTTGACTCAGTGGATTCCTCTGAAGTCGAAAGCATTGCCCGCGAACTCGCAAGTACAGCTAGCTATCCGCTCATGCGTCAAATGGCAGAGCTTCTCCTCGACGTTGACTTCGGCGGACTAGCTGATCCCGCGCACTATGACGGGCGTATTCGTATTTCGAAACTCAAAGGGATCCTCGCCGATGAACCTAGGAATTCCGTGCGCTGGGTTGATCTTGCCCGAGAATACCTAATAATGGCCCAATACCAGCAGTCTCAATCGGCCATGAGAATTGCCCTCGCCCTCGCACCACACAACAGATTTGTTGTTCGATCGGCAAGCGCGATGTATGCGCAGCTACAGGAGTTTGACCTTGCCATCGATGTAATCCGCAGCTCGCCAAGCTACCGACACGATCCTTGGCTGCTTGCTGCACTAGTCGCAATTTCGGACTTGTCGGATTCGCGTCAGCTCGGAATGCGAGAGGCCCGACGCACGATGGAGGCTGATATTTCGCAAGCGCAATTATCTGAACTCCGCGCCGCAGTTGGCACGGTCGAATTTCGCTCTGGATCCAGTCGGAAGGGTCGTCAACTTCTTAGAAGAAGCACGAAGGACGGTTCGGAGAACTCGTTGGCTCAGGTTGAATGGATAGCTCATGATTCGCGGGAGGTTCTTCTCGATCATCTGCCGACCGGAGTTCCCCGCGCGTACGAAGCGTTGGCGCGACGAGCTTCCTCAAGTGCAAACTGGGAGCGAGCGATTCAACACGCGATGGATTGGACCTGGGATCAGCAGTTTGCGACCGAACCTAGGAGCTTCTCCTCATCGTGCGCCTGTGCGTGGGAGAATTGGTCACTTGCCGTGGAGTTAGCGGAGGGTGGCCTCGTTCTACATCCGGATCAACCCGTTCTCCTCAACAATCGAGCCTTCGCCCTGATTCAGTTGGGAGACTTGCGCGGAGCGTTGATTGATCTAGTGCGGGCGAGGAGCGTAGATGCACACAGCCGGTCGAAGATTGTGCTCGCAGCCACGGAAGCATGTTTGTTCTATCGGGCGGGGATGCCCGCTACAGGGCGCAGGCGATATCAGCAAGTCATCGCGGTGCTAAATCGAAGGCAAGAACGCATTCTGGCTGCGAAAGCGGCCCTGATGCTTTCACGGGAGGAATACTTCGCTGGATCGTATGGATTTCAGGCGGCATGGCATCGAGCAGAGGAACTGATGAAGTACGCTGACGTTCCCGAAATCCGCGATCTGTATAACAGGATTGAGGAGTCAATCGGATCGAGATCTCCTTCGCCGCACGGATCTCATAGCGTCGTAGATTTAGCACCTTTAGTTCCAGAACCAGAGGCACTCGCACCGGGCATTGGTCGCTGATTTATTGAGGCTCAAGCTTCAGATCATGTCATCGCACTATGACCTCCGGGTAGTGTTCATGGACGAATTGAGCAAGTGCGTCATCTGAACCTCGGAGTTCGACCAAATGGAGAACGATCTTCTTTCCCTTCATAACGCTAAGGCTCGAACCGAGTATCCGCCATACGTCGCTGTATGCCATCAGACCCTGCGCATAGAGATGAATGGTCTCACAGCCGTCGAGCTGTTCTAGGACTTCAGGTGAGATGTCACTTGTAAGTCGAAGCCCACACGGCAAAGTGTCAACCTCGGTCAAGACATCGATAACACTCCAGCGATTGCCAAGCTTGATTTCTTGGTGAACAACTTCGAGTTGTCCGGATAGTTGGTCGATGAAGACTTGGACTGCGTGCTTGCCTCCTCTGCCGTTCTCAGACAATCGGAGATCTTCAAGCAAGAAATGAGCACCGTTGTCTTCCAAGGTCAGTGAAGACAGTTCCGAGGTGACACAAAGTGACGTACCTCCCCCGTGTTCCAGTGCATTGCGTCCCAGCTCGTACAAGAGTCGTCGGACGTGCGTGGAACTCTCAGGTCCCCAAGCGTCGTCAACGCCAATATCTAACAAGAATTCTTGGATCTCTTCCTGTAGAGCGGTAAAATCCTCCGTACCGAGTTCTCGCTGGGAGCTAAATAACGCTCGCTCGCAGTAATAGGACACACCAGCGCGTTCGAGTTCACGACTTGCTCGAAGTTCGGCTCGCTCTTTCCATTGCCTTAGGAGCTCAACCGTAAAGCGGACCGTGTCATTATCAACCAGCCGACCATGGCCCGCGCAAAGCCAGATACCGTTGGATTCTGCCGCCCGCTCTCCCGGCGACAGCGTTTTGTCATAGCGTGGCCCACCCTTAGCGGCTGCGGTTATATGGGCGGCGACACCCGTCATAGATGTTCTCGAGGGGCGAGTCTCTGAGGGACCGACAGTTATTGCGTGACACCACGGAGCGGAGCAGTGGTATGCCACGCGCTTCGCGAGGTGCTCTCGAACCGGGGCTGAGAAGTCATCACGAGTCATGACCGTCGTGCGCACCGCCAATCCTTCAGTCTGCCGAGTCCGCACTTGTTCGCTTCCGCTTTGACGGACCGCATCGTCGTTCAGTTGACTTCCGTTGGTGCGAACGCAGCTATTACTCGTATCAAGGGAACCGCAACCATTTAAGCATTTGTTACACTCTCGTGCTCGATCCGCGCACGAACGGTCTGCAAGTTGGGTTATGAGCAGTCATCGTTGGTATGAGGGAGAGGCCATTTAAAGGGCTTTTTCCCCAAAGGGTGCTGATAGGAGGGGCCCCGCTACGAGGCTGAGAGTTACAAGACCGCCTCCGACAGCAGTCCTGAAGAATGCAGGAGCCGGACGAGAGTTGGCCAACCGACTGGCCCTTGAGATCGAAGCGATCAAGGCAGCCAATTGGTCGATCTGCTGCAGGATTGACTCCGGGGGTTGTTCAAGGTCAAGCGTGTGGGCCGTGATGCGAACGCGGTGCCCGCGTATTGTCCATGCTCGGGCCGTTTCGTTACCCTTTGCGTACACGAGGTGGGCCTCATGGAGCCCGTAGGCGGTTGCATAGGCCAGCGCCTGATAGAGGTCAGCCTGGGGAAAACCATAGGGCTTCTCGGCTTTGTACTTGGCGTCGATGGCGGCTGCGGGCCTGTCGCTGATGCGCCATACCAGGTCCGGCCTGATCGCCACGTCCCCATCTTCGTCGAGCGTGAAGGGGTCCTGGGCGGAACACCGGCCTGCAATCGCTTCCAGGGCGCGGCCCAGGGTGGCGGTGACGAAGTTCTCGAACACCTTGGCGAGGTCCACTAGGAA
Organism: Acidimicrobiales bacterium; assembly: GCA_035602795.1. GTDB lineage: Bacteria > Actinomycetota > Acidimicrobiia > Acidimicrobiales > RAAP-2 > Bog-473. The sequence goes on from DATNLP010000139.1 coordinate 23,507, forward strand.
CCCGTCGACGCGGAGCCGGCCCGGCTCGTGCTCGACTGACCCGTTGCCCAGGATGATCTCGGCCAATGCCAGCGCGTCGTGGTGGCGCGCGTTTAGGCGACTACGCTGCCACGTGGGCAGGGGTCCCCGAGGAGGCAGCTCGCCCACGTCAACTAGCACGCCCCGCAGCGTGCGGAGCCGGTCCCGGACGCCCCCAGCCACCCCGGAGAGCATCAAGAGCTTGTTGACCGCCGCCTTCAGGATCTGGTTCTCGGGGATGTCCACGAGGTGGTCGTCGAAACGGACCAACAGTGGGACTGGCAGCCCATAACGCTTACGCAATTGGTCGCCGATGCGTAGGCGGCCGCGCAGGACGTTCTCAGTGCCCTCGATCTCGCGGTAGCCCTGGAGAAGACCGGCCTGGAGCGCCCGCTCGCTTTGCGCGACGAACGCTTCGGCCAACGCCGGAACGAGCTCTTCGGCCTCTCCCAGCTCGACTGGGCCTGGCGCTGTGAAGAAGGCCTTGCTCGACCACCCAAGCAGCCACAAGAGCTTCGAGATCGAGACCTTGGGCTTGACCCACACAGTGACGTTATCGATCCGAATCACGCCAACCTTCTGGTTGGCGCGTAGTTCCCACCTTCCCACCCCGAGCGGTACCACAGAGACGACACCGGCTTCGACCAATCGCTCCGCGAGCCCTTCGCGCAAATGACAGACGAGCTCGGGTCCGCCCTCTTGCAGGTGGAGCTCGGTCAAGAGGGGCCCGGAACGTCCGGTGGAGTGAGCGCAGCAGGATCTCCCACTCCTCCTTCATCGGTTTCCGCGGCGTCCGCGCCCTCCGCGCCCTCCTCTGGTGCGCTGGTGCCTATTGGCATAGAGGCCTGCATCACCGACGCCAGTGAGAATCTGCTGGCGAACGTCGGCCACTGGCCGTAGTAGTGCTCCTCGAGCAGCGGCAGGATGTCGGTGGCCCAGATGCGCCCGAGCCTCTCGGCAGAGAGGGCGTCGGGCTCCGTGCGCCGCATGAAGTACGACGGTCCGATCTGGAAGTCAGGGTCATCGATACGTCTGTTGAGCTCCTCCAGGAGGTTGGCAGCGATAGGTCCCAGACCGAAGTGTGCGGACCACTTTCGCAATAACGACCTGGTCGGGTCGACTCGAGGCTCAAGAGCGATAAAGGCAAAGCGGCGGCGCATAGCAGAGTCGACCAGCGCTATGGATCTGTCCACCGTGTTCATTGTGCCGATCAGGTAGAGGTTAGGGGGCAATGTGAACGGCAGGTCCCCCGATGAGTACAAGAGATCGACGGCTTCGTCGCGGTACTCGAGCAGGAAGTAAAGCTCGCCAAAGACCTTGGCGAGATTGGCGCGGTTGATTTCGTCGATGATGAGGACGAAGGCCTGGTCGCGATGTTCGATTGCTCGGCTTACCAGTTGTCGGAGTGGGCCGGGCTTCAGCTCGAAACCGACCATCCCGCCGTCGCTGTCAGCGGGGCGATAGCCCTCGAAGAAGTCCTCATAGGTGTAGGCAGGGTGGAACTGGACCAGCTTCACCTGCTCCGGTCCAACGAGGTCGGCTGCAAGCTTGCGGGCGATGTAGGTCTTCCCCGTCCCGGGTGGTCCGTAGAAGATGACTTGCTTGCGTTCCGCCAGCAGGTCGCGGATCTCCTTCAGCCACTCGGGTGCTGCGAACAGCTCATCCGTCAGCGCGGGGCTCGGATCGGGCAGCGTGACGTGCTGAGACACTGATTCGCCCGGTTCACCCGAATCCCCGCCGCTCGACGGGGCCGTCAGCTCGTCGATAAGCGCGAGTTCGGCTGTGAGGTCGACGACGTTGGCGCCGGAGGCCAGCTTGGCAGGCAGGGGAGCCGGCAGATCGGCGAAGTCGATGGGCGAGTCACTGTTCCGCCACTCGACCGTCCGCCGCAGGTTGCTACGACCGCTCTCCGAGGCCAGCCAGGTCCAACCACCGGTCACATCACCCACGTAGATCTGCTGCTCGCTGGTAGCCATGACGACGTCGTCGGGCGTCATCTTCTGCACGAAGGCGACGATCTCGTCCACCTTCGACTTGAGCTCCTGGTGCTTCAGGTGGCTGTAGCCCGTTTGGGCGGCGGCTGTGAGGTCCTCTAGCGAGATTCCATGTTCGATAGGTGGGAGCTGAGAGGCCGCAACGCTCACCCAGCCCTCCTCGAGCCATTGGTGGACGATGTTCGCCCCCTTTACCGACGAACCACGTACCAGCCAGGCTCGCCGCTGCTCAGCCTGGCGAGCTTCGTCCCACTCGTTGTAAAGCCTTTCCATTTCGTCGCGGAGCTCCTGGGCGTCGGGAAAATGGTCGAGCGCCTCCCGGCCTTTGTCCGTGATGGTCCAAGTACCCCGACCGTCCTTGATCATCCAGCCGGCCTTGACGAATCCCGTTGTCTGCCACATCAGGGCATTGACCCATTTGGTGGAGCCGTTCATCACAAGCTCCAATTCTTCGCCTTCGGGAGGAAGCAGCAGTTCGACACGGTGCAAAACGTCGTCCTTTCCGGCCGTTCCTCCGGCCGCTTCGAGGTAGACCAAGATCTCCCGGAGGCGCGGCGTCGTGCGTTCTTGGATGGTACTCATGTGCGCTCCTCGTGGCGTGGGCCGAAGCCTGGAGCAGGATCTAGCGTGGACTCGAACAGGACACCTGCCTCGATCGACTCAGCGATGCGGTCGTACGCGTCCAGTACGCGCGAGATAAGTTCTGGATCCCTTCGGTTGGCAATCGGAAAAGTCGACAAGACGTGCTTGGTGTTATCGCGTCCGATGCCATAGAGATGGAGGGCTGCAGCGTCCAACTCGGCCCGCAGGACCGCGCGTCGCTTGGTGTCCCAAATGAATGGCGGACCGCTGATACCGAGGTCTCTTGCCAGTGGGGCAATGTCCCAGGCGGTAAACGCGAGCTCAGCCACGCGTGTTTGGGTCCATTCGGCAAGGGTCTCGGGCCCAGTCCACGGGTCTCTTCGATCAAAGGTGCCTGGATTCGGTACCGCGAGCTGCTCTACGTGTATGTAATTCATGTTTGTCCCGCCCAGCTTCTGGCGGACCACATAGTCGAGGGCAATGGACGAGAGTATGGCAACTAGGACGGCCGGATGTCTTTCAGCCAAGACCAACGGCGTGCTGTTTCCAACAGCGACCCTTGGCAACAAGCAGGGAGTCATGCTGCGCTCATTGGTCGGACTGGTGATGCTCGAGAAGCCTCCCAGCCAGACACGCGTCCAACGAGCAGCCAGAGCGTCCTCCACATCTGACTGAGGTACCCAGTAGATAGGCATCGCGAAGCGATATGGATCACACTTTTCCTCGTCCGAGATATAACTGGGTTGATTCTGTCGGACCACGGCGGTGCCGCTACGAATTACATCAGCAGAGCGATGATCGTAGAAGTCGGTCATAACTCCTTGGTACAAGGGGAGCATGACCTCATCATTGCGACGGAACACGTTGCCGTCGAGTGCCCAACCTTGATCCTCGAGTTGTTCTCGTGTTCGGAACAGCTCCGAGTCGTTGGACATGTGGAACATCGTCATGAAGGACAGACCCCATGGGTTGCCGTCGGGATCGTCTGTACGAATGAGCACAGGGTGTCGTCGGTAGATGTCGAGGGTTATCTCGGCGTCACGCCGGGTACGAAATACGGGGCACGTGCCGGAATTAGGGTTGAGCTGGGTTATCTCCTGCGGTGTCAACGTGAATCGCATCCCATCGCGTTTGAGGTCATCGGGCTGATGGGCGAAGAAGGCCAACTGAATTTCGTCGGCTGGGGCGCCCCTCCCTGTGAGAGTAAGGAGGCAAAACTTCATGCCGCGATGCACAGCTTCAAAGAGGGGAAGCGAGTTCTCGAAGTCATAGAGCGAGACGAGTGCCTTCGACGTCACAAGATCCTTGAAGAAGTACTGGGTGGTGGCGTCGGTGGCGATCCCAGTAGGCAAGATGACCCCCATGTGGCCACTGGATCCTAAAAGGGCTCGGTCGGTCTCGGCAAAAGGGGCGTAGGTGTTGATGTCGCCTCGACCCGTGAGGGGGTAGCGGCCGCTGTTGCGGATGAAATGGCTTTCACCTTCGGCCTGACGCCGGTCGGTCAGAAACTCTTTGTGCAACTCGGGGCGTTCAGTGGCGAGGGCGGTGATCAGGGTCCTGCGGGCGGCTGCATTCCTGGCTTCAGCGATGGCAGGCATCCGGGAGGCGAACCATTCCTGCTCTTGGAGTTTGATGCGCTCCCATGGCGGGTTGCCGATGACACAGTCGAACCCTCCGACCCAACCGTGAATCCTGTCGGAGTCCGAATCGGACAGAGAAAATATGTGAGGAAACTCAATCTGCCAGTGAAACCAACGGTATTGGGCAGCAACTGACTCTACAGCTTCGACCAGATCGGGTGACGCCGAGCCGTCGTGGAGCGCTATCAGGGAACCCTGTGTGACGACCGGAGCACCGGGAGTCTTGGGTAGGACGAAGGCCGAACACCACGCGTCTGCCAGCAGTCGAGCCCGGCGCGCCTCCGGCGAGGTATCGAGTCGGCGGAGGCGCTGCGCGGCAATGTGTACGTCGGCCAAATTCTGTGGGACGAGGCCTTCAATGGCGGCGACCTCAGTGGCCAAGTCAAGAGCTCCTACTGTGATGGTGAGGTTCTCACCGAATCGACCCTGCCCCGACTGCTCGGCTCTGTTGCGGTTCCGGAGGGCAGTGGCCGTCCTCCTGTCGTCGCCTTCAATTGGGATGAATGCCTCATCGGGTATTCCGCCGGCCAGAAGTGTCGGCGTCGTGCCAAGTAGGGCATTGCCGTCCTTGATGTGCCCGTCGAGGAGGCTTAGGGCCCGTCCAGGCTGCATGCCCTCAAGCCAAAGACTCACCTTCGCGAGCTCGGCGGCCATCGGGTTGACGTCGACGCCGTAGAGGCACCGAGCAGCCACGTCGTGCATGGCCTCGTGCATCTGCTCGATAGTTGGCTCGGCGCCATCGGCTCGAACGGCGGCCACCCGTGAGGCGATACGGCGGCCTGCCGCGACGAGGAAGTGACCGGAACCGCATGCCGGGTCGCAGACGGTGAGGGAAAGGAGTGCGGCCTCATGATCTGGTTCACTCTCTGCCCGGTCGAGCAGCGGGTCCAAAGCCGTATCGAGAAGCGCGTC
>DATNLP010000159.1:0-2085 GCA_035602795.1 Acidimicrobiales bacterium
GCCGGGCGGCGGCGCGGCCGGTCCAAGTCGGCCGTGGTCGAGATCCGGCGGCTCTGACATGGACGTCCTGCTGCGCCGCTTCCTGCGGGCCGGGGTCCGACGGGGGCTGGCCGGGAACTGGTACTGGTTCCTGCTGGCCGGGGCCACCTTCATCCTCCGGCGCGTGCTGAACGACCGGACGGGCGTCGTCTCGACGGTCACCGTCGCCCCGGGCGAGCAGGTGCTCATCACCGTGCGCGACCCCAAGGCCGCCCCGGCCACCGTCGACGCCTGAGGCCCGTGCCGGGCCCCCTGGTGGCGGGGGAGCGCGTGCTCCTCATCGACCCCAAGGACCGGCGGTACCTCATCACCCTGGTGGCCGGCGCCACCTTCCACACGCACGCCGGCGTCGTGACGCACGACGACCTCATCGGCGCCGACGAGGGGCGGACCGTCACCGGTTCCACCGGTCGCAGCTTCCTGGTGCTGCGCCCCACGCTCAACGACGTGGTGCTCAAAATGCCCCGGGGCGCCCAGGTGATCTACCCGAAGGACCTCGGGGCCATTTTGATGGCGGCCGACATCTGGCCGGGCCAGCGCGTGCTCGAGGCGGGCGTGGGGTCGGGCGCCCTCTCCATGACCGTGCTGCGCGCCGGTGCGTCGGTGGTCGGCTACGAGCTGCGGGAGGACTTCGCCGAGCGGGCCCAGGCCAACGTGGCGGCCGCCCTCGGCCCGGGCGCGGCCTACCGGGTGGAGATCCGCGACGTCACGCTGGGCATCGACGAGACGGGGCTCGACCGCGTGCTGCTCGACATGCCCGAGCCGCACCACGTGGTGGAGGCGGCCGGCGCCGCGCTGCGGCCGGGCGGCATCCTGCTGGCCTACCTGCCCACCATCAACCAGACGGCGCTGCTGCGCCAGGCCCTCGACAGCCCGGCCACCCCCTTTGGCCTGGCCGAGACGCAGGAGATCCTCCGCCGCACCTGGCACGTCGAGGCCCGCTCGGTCCGCCCCGACCACCGCATGGTGGGGCACACCGGCTTCCTCACGACGGCGCGACGCGTCGAGGTGTGAGCGCGTGATGGACGAAGAGGTCCGGGCCTACGTGGAGGCCATCCCGGCCGGCATGCGCCCGCTCTTCGACCGCGTGCACGGCCTGGTGCTCGAGTGCCACCCAGAGGCGGAGGTCGCGTTGGCCTACGGCATGCCGGCGTACCGGGTGGGCCGGCGCCGGATCAACGTCGGGGTGTGGAAGCACGGCGTGTCCATCTACGGCTTCCGGGCCGACCGCGACGGCGGCTTCGTGGCCCGGCACCCGTCGCTGTCGAGCGGCAAGGGGACGCTGCGCCTCCGGCCCCGCGACGCCGAGCAGATCGGCGACGACGAGCTGCGGGCGCTGCTGGGCGGGGCGCTCGACCCCGACCCGCCCGCGTGAGCGCGCCGGCACCAGCGTCCCGGGCGGGCTGAGGGGGCGGTCGCCGCGCCGGGGGCGGGCCGGGCCGCCGCGCCGACGGGAGGCAGAAGAGAGGCGGCGCCACCCGGACGGGGGCGGCCGCTCAGGGGGAGAGGGTCAGTCGCGCTCGATGAAGATGCACTCGCCGGGGCACTCCTCGGAGGCCTCGACCACCGCGTCCTCGAGGTCCTCGGGGACGCCGGCCATGCCGGCCGAGCCGCCCGGCTCGTTCTTTACGGCGTCGCCTTCCTTCACGTAGGCCAGGCCGTCGTCGAGGAGGGTGAACACGGCCGGCGCGATCTCCTCGCACAGGCCGTCACCCGTGCAGAGATCCTGGTCGATCCAGACCTTCATGTGCGTGTCTCTCTCCCTTGTCGAAACCGCCCGACGGGCCACGAGGACCGTAGTGAGGCGTCCCGCGAGACGTCAATCCGGCGCGGCGGACCTCCCCCATGCTACCCGTAGCGGGACCCGGCTCAGGTGCATCCAAGGTGCACTCAAGTTGCCCGCAGAATGGACCGATGCGAGGGCTAGGGTGAGATGCAGTGACCGCGACTCCCGACGAAGCAGCCGCCCAGCTGGAGGCCATGCGTGCCGAGCTGGCCGACGCCGAGGATGAGATCCACGCGCTCCGGCGGCGCCTTCAGGAGAGC
>DATNLP010000180.1:0-3206 GCA_035602795.1 Acidimicrobiales bacterium
CGAGCTCGACGTCACCCACTTCGACCTGGGTGCCGCCCGCTACCTGCGCGACGGTGTCGTGCTGCCGGACGAGACGCTGGACGAGCTGCGCGGCTTCGAGGCCATTCTGCTGGGGGCGGTCGGCCCGCCGGTGGGCGACACCAGCGTTCCGCCGGGAACCCTCGAGCGGGGGCTCCTGCTGCGCCTGCGCTTCGAGCTCGACCTCTACGTCAACCTGCGGCCCTTCAGCGGCGTGCCCGGCTCCATCGCCGAGGGCGCCGACTTCGTCGTCGTGCGCGAGAACACCGAAGGCACCTACGCCGGCGAAGGCGGCTTCCTGCGCAAAGGGACGCCGCACGAGGTGGCCACGCAGGGCTCGGTCAACACCCGCATGGGCGTGGAGCGCTGCGTGCGCTTTGCCTTCGAACTGGCCGCCCGACGCCGCAACCACCTGACGCTGGTGCACAAGACGAACGTGCTGACCTTCGCCGGCGACCTGTGGCAGCGCACCGTCAGGGAGGTCGCCCCTGACCACCCCGACGTCACCTGGGACTACAACCACGTGGACGCCGCCTGCATCTACCTGGTGGAACAGCCCGGGCGCTACGACGTGATCGTCACCGACAACCTCTTCGGCGACATCCTCACCGATCTGGCCGGAGCGGTGAGCGGTGGCATCGGTTTCGCCGCCTCGGGCAACCTCAACCTGGCGCACACCGGGCCGTCGCTCTTCGAGCCCGTGCACGGCGCCGCGCACGACATTGCCGGCCAGGGCATCGCCAACCCGCTGGCCGCCATCCACTCGGCGGCGCTCATGCTGGAGCACCTGGGGGAGGCCGATGCCGCCGCCCGCGTTCTCAAGGCCCTGGCCGCCCAGTCCGATTCCATGTCAACGTCCGACGAACAGCTGTCCACGACCGCCGTGGGCGACGCCGTCGCAGAAAGGCTGTAGCCGCCATGCCCATCGAAACGACCGAGAAGATCTGGATGGACGGCGAGCTCGTCGACTGGGCCGACGCCACCGTTCACGTGCTCACACACACGATGCACTACGGCTCGGGCGTCTTCGAGGGCATCCGCGCCTACCCGACGAGCCGGGGTGTGGCCGTGTTCCGGCTGGGCGACCACATCCGACGGTTGTTCGCCTCCGCCAAGATCTTCATGATCGACGTCCCCTTCACGGTGGAGCAGATCATTGACGCCTCGCGCCTGGTCGTGCGCGCCAACGGACTGCGTGACGGCTGCTACCTGCGTCCACTCATCTACCTCGGCTACGGCGAAATGGGCCTCAACCCGTTGCCCTGCCCGGTCAACGTCTCGATCGCGGCCTGGCCGTGGGGCACCTACCTGGGCGACGAGGGCATCGCCAACGGCGTGTCGGTCAAGGTCAGCTCGTGGAGAAGGCACGACCCCAACGCGGTGCCGACGGCGGCCAAGAACACGGGGATGTACTCCAACTCCTCCCTGGCCAAGGTGGAGGCGCTCAAGGCCGGTTACGACGAGGCCATCCTGCTGGCCCCCGATGGCAACGTCAGCGAGTGCACCGGTGAGAACGTGTTCATCGTGCGCGACGGCGTGCTGATCGCGCCGCACACGGCCGACTCGGGCGCGCTGGCCGGCATCACGCAGCACTCGGTCGAGACGATCGCCCGCGACCTCGGCTACGAGGTGCGGCACGAATCCATCATCCGGACCGACCTTTACCTGGCCGACGAGGCGTTCCTGACCGGGACGGCGGCCGAGGTCGTGCCGATCCGCGCCGTCGACGACCGGACGGTCGGGCCCGGCCACCCCGGCCGCATCACCAAGGAGATCCAGCAGACCTACTTCGCCACGGTGCGCGGCGAGGTGGACCAGTACAAGGAATGGCTGGACTATGTCGACTGACCCCGAGGTAGCCGACGGCGACGCCGGCGTCCAGCACAGCCACGGCGGCGTGCGTCACACCCACGCGCACGGGCACAGCGCGCACGCCCACGACTTCTCCGTGCCCGAGCTGCCCGAGGCGGTCGACATCTTCGACACCATTTTGCGCGACGGCAGCCAGCAGGAGGGCCTGTCGCTCACCGTCGACGACAAGCTGCGGGTGGCCGAGCAGCTCGACCACCTCGGCGTGACGTTCATTGAAGGGGGCTGGCCCGGCGCCAACCCCAAGGACATCGAGTTCTTCGAGCGGGCCAAGAAGGAGCTGCACCTGGGCACGGCCACGCTGGTCGCCTTCGGATCCACCCGCCGGGCCGGCGTGAAGCCCGAGGACGACGCCGTCCTGGCCAACCTGATCGACGCCGGCGCGCCGGTGGCGTGCATCGTGGCCAAGTCGTGGGACCGCCACGTGGCCGAGGCGCTGCGCACGTCGCTGGACGAGGCGGTGGCCATGGTGGCCGACTCCGTGCGCCACCTGCGCCAGCACGACCTGCGCGTCTTCCTCGATGCCGAGCACTTCTTCGACGGGTATCGCATGAACCCCGAGTTCGCCCTCGCCGTGCTCGCCGCGGCGGAGGAGGCCGGGGCGGAGGCGCTCGTGCTGTGCGACACCAACGGCGGCTCGCTGCCCGACGACGTGGGCCGGGCGGTTTCCGACGTGCGGGCCCGCACTAGCGCACAGCTCGGGATCCACTGCCACAACGACGCCGGCTGCGCCGTGGCCAACTCCCTGGTGGCCGTGCAGGCGGGTGCGACCCAGGTGCAGGGCTGCATCAACGGCTACGGCGAGCGGGCGGGCAACACGGACCTGTCGGCGGCCATCCCCAACCTCTCGCTCAAGCTCAACATCCGCACCATCCCGGCCGACCGGTTGGAGCGACTGACGCCGGTCGCCCACCACATTGCCGAGCTGGTCAACATCGCGCCCAACCCCCAGCAGCCCTACGTCGGCAACTCCGTGTTCGCCCACAAGGGTGGCTTGCACGCCAGTGCGGTGGCCCGCAGCGCCGATCTCTACGAGCACGTCGAGCCGAACTCGGTGGGCAACGGCACTCGCGTCGTCGTCTCCGAAATGGCCGGCCGCTCCACCCTGGCCATGAAGGCGGCCGAGCTGGGGCTCGAACTCGACGGCGAGGTCATCGGCCGTGTTCTCGACGAGCTCAAGCGCCTGGAGCACGAGGGCTACCACTTCGAGGTGGCCGATGGATCCTTGGAGCTGCTGTTGCGCCGGGCCACTGGGTGGACCGCGGACTTCTTCACGGTCAAGTCCTTCCGGATCATCACCGATCACGGGGAGCAGGCGG
>DATNLP010000220.1:0-7599 GCA_035602795.1 Acidimicrobiales bacterium
CCGCCTGCGAGATCGTTCGCCTCGGGTGCCGTCGTCCCGCGTGACCACGGCGGCGACCCGGGCCGGCCTCCCGCCATCTGCCGTCGCCGGCGTCCGTTTCGCCCTCGAGCCGGGCGTCGGGCGGGGGGCCGTCCCGGTGCGGTCGGCCATCCTGGGTGCCGTCCTCGCCGTGACCGTCGTCGTGACGACCGTCACCTTCGGGTCGAGCCTGACCACTCTTGTGAACCATCCGGCGCTCTACGGCTGGAACTGGACCTACGACATGGACGGGGGCGGCGGCCTCGGCGACGTACCCGGTCAGGCGGCGGCCAAGCTGCTCGACGCCGACCCGATGATCCAGTCCTGGACAGGCGTCTACTACTCCTCGCTCGAGCTCGACGGCCAGAACGTGCCCGTGCTGGGCACCACCCCGAACGCGCAGGTCGCGCCTCCGCTGTTGAGCGGACACGGCCTCGAGGCATCGAGTCAGGTGGTGCTGGGCGCCGCCACCCTCCGCCAACTCGGCAAGCACATCGGCAACACCGTCGTCGAGCGTGCCCCCGACAACACACCGCAGACCCTCACGATTGTTGGCACCGCGACGCTGCCGCCCATCGGCGTGGCCGGTTCGTCCCATCTCGAGATGGGCACCGGCGCTGTGCTGGCGTACCAGCTGATTCCCGTGTCGGCCCGTAACGTCTTCGAGGTCACCCCGGGGCCGAACGCGATACTGATCCGCATGAAGGGCGGGGCCAGCCCCGCCGCGCTCCGCAACCTCCAGGACATCGGAAACAAGCTGAACATCGCTGAGAACGGCGGCTCGATCCTGCCGGTCCAGCGGCCCGCTGAGATCCTCAACTACGGCACCTTGGGATCGACGCCCCTCCTCCTGGGGATCGCCCTGGCGGCCGGTGCCGCCGTCGCCCTCTGCATCACATTGATCACCTCCGTGCGGCGGCGCCGGCGTGATCTCGCCATCCTGAAGACCCTCGGCTTCACCCGGGGGCAGCTCGTTTTGGCCATTGCCGTCCAGGCCAGCGTTGCAGCGGTGATCGGCTGCGCCATCGGCATCCCGGTGGGCGTCGCGCTGGGTCGGGTGCTGTGGGACCTCTTCGCCGGCGAGATAAGCGCCGTGCCCTACCCGACCGTTCCCGCGCTGTCGGTCCTGGCCATCGGAGTGGCCGCCATCGCCCTGGCCGTGGTCGCGGCCAGCATCCCCGGGCGTCTGGCCGCCCGCACGCACACGTCGCAGTTGTTGCGCGCCGAATAGTCGGAATTACGGCTCTTCACTCGGAAACTGGAGCTGTCAGTCGGAAAAGCGACTGACGAGGGTCTGGCCGATCCGGCGCACCGTCTCGGCCGTCCCGGTGGGCATGTTGAAGACGAAATAGTCGACGCCGGCTGCGGCAAGTTCTTCGACGCGGCCCACGAGCTCGTCTGCCGTGCCGATGTCCGAGGTGGTCGGCTCCTCGCCCGTCATCTGCCGTAGGAAATCCCGGGTCGATTGCGTCTCCTCGTCGCTCTCCGTCAGCACGAGCGTGCTCAGCCGGCTCACCGTGACCTCGGAGGGGTCGCGCCCGACGTCCTTGCAATGGCCGCGCAGCACGTCGACCTTGTGCGCCACCGTGGCCGGGTCACCGAAGATGTTGCACATGTCCGCATAGCGAGCCACCAGCTGCAGCGTGCGCTTCTCCCCGCCGCCGCCGACGAGGATGGTGGGCCCGTCCTTTTGGACGGGCGCCGGCACGTTGCGCGCGCTGCTAGTGCGGTAATAGCGCCCGGCGAACGTCGGGTCCTCGCACCGGAACATGGCGTGGCAGATCTGGAGTGCCTCTTCGAGGCGGTCCAATCGCTCGCCCGCCGGTGGAAAGTCGAAGCCGAGGCCCTCGTGCTCGACGTCGTACCAGGCGGCGCCGATGCCGAGGATGGCGCGCCCATTGCTGATGATGTCGAGCGTCGTGACGATCTTGGCCAGGTGGGCCGGGTTGCGGTAGGTGACCCCGGTCACCATGGCTCCCAACCGGACCCGTTCCGTGCGTGCCGCCAGCGCGCCGAGGAGCGTGTAGGCGTCGAGCATCGACGCAGACGGGCCACCCATGGGAGGCAGTTGGTAGAAGTGGTCCATCACCCAGACCGAGTCGAAACCGGTCTCCTCTGCGGCCGCGGCGCGTTCGACGACCTCGTCGAACAGGGCTCCGGGCGGAACGTTGTCGGTGAAGTTGGGGATCTGCAGTCCGAATCGCATGACCCCGTCCTACCAGCCCGTGCGGCGGCGCAACCACGCCAGCGCGACCTCGCCCTGGGCGGCCTGGAACGGCCGGAGTGTCGGCAGACCGGGAGGGGTGGGACGTAGGGAGTGGCTGATGAGGAAGCCGGCGATGGCGCAGAGCACCACCGTGACGGACTCGGGATCGACGCGCCGGGAAGCCACGTGGCCGGCCAGCAGCTCCTCGGGGGCCGGGCCGCCTTCGAGGACGACCGAGGGCGCCCAGCCGATCACGTCGAAGGCGGGGTTGCCCACGGCACCGTGGGGCCAGTCGACGAAGACCACCCGGTCCGCCGCCACCAGGACGTTGTCGGCCCGCACGTCACCGTGGACCAGCGTCGAGCCGCTGCAGGCGCCGGGCCACCCCGACTCGAGGTCGGCCAGGCGGGACAGGTGGGTGGTCGCCCACGGCTGCAGATCCCGTGGCGCCGTCTGCCGTCCCGCCAACTCCGCCCAGCCGCCGAACAAGCTGCGTCCGCGTTCGGCCAGGGGTTCGAGCGCGGGGACGGGACTCGGCGTGAGCTCGTCGTGCATGGCGGACAGGGCGGTCAGCACCGTGTCGAGCTCGCCGGCATCCCAGGGATGGCGCGGTGGCCTCCCCTCCACCACATCGAAGGCCAGCGCCACCCAGTCGCCATCGTCGTAGCTGTCGCGCAGCCGTGGGAAGCGCGGGCTGACCGGCAACGCGGTGGAGATCCGGATCTCGCGCCGGTGCAGGACCGGCGAGTCCGGGTTCAGCTCGGCGCCGACGGCCTTCACGAAGAAGGCGCGGCCGTCCGGCCACTCGAGGATGCTGGTGGCGCCCGGAGAGAAACCGCCGGAGAGGTCGCGTACCGACGACGGTGGCCCTCCACCGCCCAGGTGCGCCGCCCACGACTGCACCGCCTCCGGCACCCGGGCCCACGGCAGGTGGACGCCGGCCGCCGGAGCGGTGGGTTCCGTCACGAGGCGGCGGCCCCTGCGGCAGCCAAGGCCTCTTCGATGCTGGCGACCAGGCGCCGCGCCGACTCGGCGCTCAGCTCGACGGCCACGCGCGCGCCCGGGCCGCGTGACGGGTCGGCGAAGTCGATGTTGAGCGTGTGGGCGAACGGAGCGTGGAACGGGTGGTCGAAGTAGACGTTGGCCGACTTGACGCTGAACCAACCCTGCGCACCCTTGGCGCTGCCGGCGATCTCGGTGTTGACGGTGAGGTAGGAGCACATGGTCAGGCCGCCAGGTGCCGGCCGAAGAACTCGAAGATGCGCTGCCAGCCGTCGACGGCCGCCTCGGGCCGGTAGGCCGTGCGGTCGACCGAGAAGAAGGCGTGGCCGGCGCCGTCGTAGCGGTGGAACTCATACTCCTTGCCGGCGTCCTTCAGGGCCGCCTCGAGCTCGTCGACATGCTCCGGGGTGGGGAACTGGTCGTCGTTGCCGAAGAGTCCGAGGAGCGGGCAGTGCAGCTCGGGCGTGCGGCCGACGAGGGCCGTCACCTTGAGCGGGAAGCCCTCGGGCGGCGTGCCGACCACGAAGGCCCCGTAACAGTCGACCGCCGCATCGACGGGCAGGCTCAGCGCAGTGAGGAAGGAGTGGCGGCCGCCGGAGCAGTAGCCGATGACGCCGACCTTGCCGTTGGAGGTCGAGAGTCCGCGCAGGTGGTTGACCGCGGCTTCGGCGTCGCCCACGAACTGCTCGTCGGGGACGCCGCCGGATTCGCGGGTGGCGGCCGCCGCGTCGTCGGGATCGACGTCGAGGCCCTGGCGGGCGTAGAGGTTGGGGCACAGGGCGTTGTAGCCCGAGGCGGCGAAGCGCCGCGTGATCTCCTTGGTCCCCGAGTCCCAGCCCGGCAGGTGGTGGATGACGAACACGCCCGGGAAGGGGCCGTCGCCGGCGGGCAGGGCCTGGTAGGCGTTGATCTCGGCGCCTCCGTAACCGGCGTAGGTCACGTTCTTGGCGGAGAGTGCTTCTTCTGGTGCGGCCACGGGTGGTCCTTTCTCTTCTCGCGTCTCGTCGCGTTGTCGTTCACTGCGGTGGCCCACTATGGCGCGGCGAACCAGCCTCCCGCCCGCTCGGACGACCGGGAGCCGGCCGCCCTCGCCTGAATTCGCGGTCGTGCTTGGGCATCTGCGAGCAGGGAGGCCCCGATGGCAGTCGGACCGGCATGATGTCCCGGTGCCGGCGCACCGTCCGTTCCTCGTCCTCCCGGTGCTGGCCGGCCTGGCGGCTTGCCTCCCCTGGCCCGGTGCGTGCGAGGCGGCCGGGGCGGCCGTGCCGTCGGTGCAGACGGTGCTGGGCGCGGGAACGCTGGACGCGCCCGGCGGGATCGCCCTCGATGCGGCCGGCGATCTCTTCGTGGCCAACACCGGCCGCTGCCGGGTGCTCGTCGTGGCGGCCCGCTCCGGGACCTTCGACGGTCTCCACCTGCGGGCGGGGCGTCCCGCCACCCTGGCCGGCGGGTCTTGCGCCGGGCGCGGCTCCATCGGGCACCCGACCGGGGTCGCGGTGGACGCGGCCGGCGACGTCTACATCGCCGAAGCGACGGCGGCGCGCGTCCAGGAGGTGCGCTCGGGGAGCGGGCGGCGGGCGGTCACCGTGGCGGGCACCGGTCAGCCCGGTTTCAACGGTGACGGGCTGGCGACGGCGAGCGAGCTCAATCAGCCGACCTCTCTCGCCGTCGATGCCGAGGGAGACGTTTTCATCGCCGACACGGCCAATTGTCGCGTCCGCGTGCTGCCGGCCCAGAGCGGCACGGTCCTCGGGCAACCGGTGACGGCCGGGCACCTGGCCACCGTGGCGGGGACCGGGGTCTGCGGCTCGGCGGGCCAGGGCGGGGCGCTGGCCACCGCCGAGCTGTGGGACCCGGTGGCCGTTGCTGTGGACGCGTCGGGCGACCTGTTCGTGGCCGACAGTGGCGACCAGTCGGTGCTCCTGGCGCCGGCCCGGGCAGGCACCTACTACGGCACGGCGGTGGGCGCCGGGGACATCGACGTCGTCGTGGGCGGGACTGGGGGCTACCAGCCCTATCTCGCCGACGGGCTTTCGGCCACCGGATCGACGGCCGAGCTGAACGACCCGCAGGGCCTCGCCCTCGGGCCGGACGACGCCCTCTTCGTCACGGACGGCTTCATGCACTGCATCCGGGTGGTGCCGGCCTCCTCAGGTCCGCTGCTCGGGCGGTCCATGACCGGCGGTGACTTCTACACGGCGGCCGGCGCCCTTGCGGTCACGAACCCGGCCGGGCTGGGCGACGGCACCCGGTGGGTGCTCACGGACATGGGGACCCCTTCGGGCGTGGCGGTGTCCGCCTCGGGGGCCGTGTACTTCAGCGACACCAGTCTCGGCGACGTCCGGGTCATCGGCGGCTCGACATGAACCGGTTCAGCCGCCGCACGTTCCTGGCCTCCTCGAGCGGGGTGGCGGCCGGCATGGCGGTGGGTGTCGGGGCCGAGGTGGGTGCCGGATCCCGACCCGCCGCGGCGAGCGTGGGCACGCCGATCCATCCCACAGGGGTGATGCGTGCCGCGGGCCTGACCGTGAACGGCACCGTCTCTCCCCTGGGCGTCGACCCCGACGACGCCTTTTTCGCCTGGACGGTCCAGTCGAACCCGGACCAACGTCAGGTGCAGCAGACGGCGTACCGCATCGTGGTGCGCCGCACCAACCCGGGGCCATCGGCCGTGGTGTGGGACAGCGGCTCACAACAAACCGGGCAACAAGCCTTCGTGGCCTACGGCGGCTCGCCGCTCCTCGCCGATGCGGCCTACGCCTGGACGGTGCAGCTGCGCGACGCCGGCGGGCGCTGGGGGCCGGTGGCCGCGCCGGCGACCTTCACCACCGCGCTGCGCGCCGCCGACTGGCAAGCCCGTTGGCTGCGCCCGGCCGGCGCCTCGACGCAGCCCGACCGTGTCACCTACCTGCGCACGGAGATCACCCCGCCGGCCGGCCCGCTGCGGCGCGCCGCGGCGTACGTCTCGGCGGCGCACACCTACCGGCTGTACCTCAACGGTCCCCAGGTGGACGCCTGGCCCAGCTTCTCGTATCCCGACGAGCAGTACGCACGCGCCGTGGACGTGGCGTCGGTCGTCCGACCCGGGCGGCCGAACGCCCTGGGCGTGTTGCACCGCTGGTACGGGCCCGGGCAGGGCCGGCCGGCCTCCGCCCCCGGACTGCTGCTGCAGCTTTCGCTCTGGTACGCCGACGGCCGTCACGTCGTCTACGGGACCGACGGGTCGTGGCGTGAGCGACCGGCCGAGTGGCTGCCCTCGCCACAGCGGAACTCCGACGTCGGCGACTTCGTGGAGTGGGTCGACGGCCGCGACTACCCGCAGGGCTGGTCGAGTCCCGGCTACGACGATGCCGACTGGTCCGCCGTGACGGTCATCGGGCCGGCCGGGTCGGCGCCGTTCACCCGGACCTACGCGCAGCGCACGCACATCGAGGAACGGCCCGTGCTGCCGGTCCGTCTGCACGCGCTGGCGGACGGATCGGTCGTGGCGGATTTCGGAGCCGTCTACGCCGCCCGGCCCCGGGTGGAGTTTGCCTCCGGCGTGCCCGGCCAGACGGTGACCGTACGGGGCGGCTACCTGCTCGATCCGGACGGCCAGGTTTCCACGTTGCACGGCACGCAGGAGACCAACATGTCGTCCACCTACATCATGCGGGCCGGCGCGCAGGCCTTCGAGGTCTTCACCTACTTCGGCTTCCGCTACCTGCAGGTCCAGGGCGCGGGCCAGGCACTCGGCCGGCACCAGGTTCTGGCGCTGGCCCGCCACACCTCAATGCCCGAGGCGCCGGCCGCCACCTTCTCGACCGGCGACCGCATGCTCGACGCCGTGTGGCGCCTGTGTGCGCGCTCCTGCCTCTATTGCAGCCAGGAGCAGTTCGTCGACACGCCGACAAGGGAGAAGGGCCCGTTCACCTGGGACGACGCCAACGAGTCGGAGGCGGTGATGCGGGCCTACGGCGAGCAGAACCTGACCTGGCAGGGCCTGCGCGACGTGGCCCGGGGCCAGGCCCGGTACTGGCCGGACGGGCGCACCAACGCCGTCTACCCAAATGGGGACGGGGCGCGGTACTACGCCACCTTCAGCGCGCGGTACGTCGAGTGGCTGTGGCGGTACTACGCGTCGACCGGGGACCGCACCACCGCGATCCTCTTGTACCCGTCGGCATCCAAAGTGGCAGCGTGGTTGTGGTCGGCACGCCAGGCCTCAACGGGACTGCTCTACGGGCTGGGCGACACCAGCAACGGTGACCCGGTGTACGGCTACGACCTGTCGGTGGCCGCCGACACGGCGAGCAACGTGCTGGCGGTCAATGCGTTCACCCGCGTCGCCCAGCTGGCGGACGTGGCGGCCGACGCCGGCGGGGCCGCGCTCT
>DATNLP010000246.1:0-2746 GCA_035602795.1 Acidimicrobiales bacterium
GGCCGACCACGATCCCCGAGGCGGTGACGTGGGTGGGGTCGGCGTCCTCGTCACAGGGCGAGGCGAGGCGGCCGAGCTCCGCCAGGAAGCGCTCCTGGGCCGCCACTTCGCGTGGCGACGACGGCTCGTGCCCCTCGACGACCGCCCGAAGGTCCGCCGTGGTGGCGCCCATGGTGAGACTGGTTAGCACAGGTGGCCAGTCAGCACGGAGGTTGCATGGCCGGCGATGCCCACCCGCTCTCCGTCGGGGCGCACGTAGAGGACGGCGCCACGGGCCGAGAGCTGCCGGGCCACCAGGGCGGTACGACCCAGGCGGTCGGCCCAGTAGGGGCCCGCCGCGCACTGGGCCGACCCGGTGGCCGGGTCCTCGGGGATGCCGACATTGGGGCCGAAGACGCGCAGCACGTAGTCGGCGCCCGACCCCTGGTCGGCCGCCGCGGTGAGCAGTAGCGACTTGGTGCTGGCCGACGCGATCGCGGCCAGGTCGGGCACGTAGGCGCGCACCACCTCGGCCGACGACACGACCACGAAGAGGAAGTTGGTGCTCTCGCCGCACGCCTCGACGGCGTCGGGCCACTGCTCCTTCAAGGGGTCCGGCAGCGGGACGGGATCGACGGGGTCGGCCGGGAAGTCGAGGACGACGCGGTCTCCGTCGAACGACGCGTGCAGCGCACCGCTGCGGGTGTGGAAGGTCAGGGGCGACGATCCGTCGACGGTGCCGCCCTCGCGCAGGGCGTGCGCCGAGGCCAGCGTGGCGTGACCGCACAGGTCGATCTCGGTGGCGGGCGAGAACCAGCGCAGGCCGAAGACGACCGGGTCCTCGGTCGGTGTCAGGTAGGCCGTCTCGGCGATGCCCAGCTCGAAGGCCAGGGCCTGCATGCGAACCTCGCCGAGGGGCTCGTGCAAGAGGCAGACGGCGGCGGGGTTGCCGCCACCGGGCACGTCACTGAAGGCGTCCACCCACGTGATGGGAATGCTCATTTCCCCCATGATGCTAAGCGGGCAAGGGCGCCGCGCAGAACGGCCTCGCGCTTGCAGAAGGCCCAGCGCACCAGCGTGGCGCCGGCCGCCGGGTCGGCCTGGTCGTAGAAGACCGAGCTCGGGATGGCCACGACGCCGCAGCGCCCGGGCAGGGCCAAACAGAACTCGAGCCCACTGAGGCCCGGGGCCACCGTGGCGATGTCGGTGGTGGCGAAATAGGTCGCGGCCGGCCGGTGGACGACATGCCCGAGAGCATTGAGGCCTTGGCACAGCAGGTCGCGCTTGGCCGCCAGCTCGGTGGCCAAGACGGCCAGCGCGGCCGGCGGGTACCCGAGCCCGTGCGCGATGCCCAGCTGCAGCGGCGCCGGGCTGACGTAGGTCAGGAACTGCTTGACGGCGCGCACCGCGGCGACCAGCGGCGCCGGGCCGGCGGCCCAGCCCACCTTCCACCCGGTGAGGGAGAACGTCTTGCCACCCGACGAGATCGTGAGCGTGCGCTCGCGCATCCCGTCGAGCGTGGCCAGCGGGACGTGGGTGCCGTCGAAGACCAGGTGCTCGTAGACCTCGTCGGTCACCGCCAGCAGGTCGTGAGCCCGACACAGGGCGGCCACCTGCCCCAATTCCTCGGCGGAGAAGACCTTGCCGGTCGGGTTGTGCGGCGAGTTGAGGAGGACCAGGCGAGCGCGGGGGCGGGCGCAGGCGCGGGCCAGGTCGTCGGGGTCGAAGGACCAGTCGGGCGGGTGCAGGCGCACCAGACGCGGCACGGCGCCGGCCATGGCGGCGCAGGCGGCGTAGGAGTCGTAGGTCGGCTCGAACATGACGACCTCGTCGCCCTGGTCGCACAGCGCGAGGAGGGAGGCGGCCACGGCCTCGGTGGCGCCGACGGTGACGAGCACCTCGGTGTCGGGGTCGAGCTCGAGCCCGTAGCAGGCGCGCTGGTGGGCGGCGACGGCCCGGCGCAGCTCGGGGACGCCGGGGCCGGGCGGGTACTGGTTGTGGCCGGCGCGGATGGCGTCGACGGCGACCTGCTTCAGCTCGTCGGGGCCGTCAGTGTCGGGGAAGCCCTGGCCGAGGTTGACCGAGCCGGTCGTGGCCGCCAGCTCGGACATGGTGGCGAAGATCGTCGCCGTGGCGAACGGGCGCAGGCGTCGGGTCAGGTACTCGTCGCCCGCTGGCACCGCGACGATCGTACCAACGGCGTTTTCGGGCGCCTATCGTCGTGCCGCACCGTGTTCAGCATCGCCAACTACAACATGCACTGCGGGATGGACGGGTGGGGCAGGCCCTACGACTACCTCGCCGCGATCGCGTGCCTCGAGGCGGACGTCGTCGTGCTCGAGGAGGCGTGGACCACCGACGGCGAGGACGTGGGCCAGGCCGAGAGGGCGGCGGCGCATCTCGGCTACCAGGTCGTCACGCACATACTCGCCCACGGCCGGCGCATCCGGCCGCAACCCGACGCCGACGACAAGTGGATCGCCTGGCCGCCGGGGGTCCGGCGGAACTTGGCACTCTTCATGGACGGCGTGCGGGAGACGCCGGCGGAGGTGCGGGCGATGCCGCGCTGGCAGGAGGCCGAACCGGGCCAGTGGGGCATCGCCGTGCTGGTGCGGCCGGACTGGCCCCTGGAGGCGACCCGCGTCCTGCCCCTGCGCCTGCTGAAGGCGGACTGGGTGCGCCGGGCCGCGCTGGTGGTCGACCTCACCGTCGACGGCATGCCCGTGTCCGTGGCGGGCACGCACATGTCGCATCTGCACTACGGCTC
>DATNLP010000249.1:0-3683 GCA_035602795.1 Acidimicrobiales bacterium
ACATGGCGGCAAACTCCAGCTTGGGCGCCAGGTCCTCGGTCGACAACAGAGGGGGCGGCACCACCTCGCCGGGCGCCGGCACCAGCTCGACGCGCAGGCGGGAGAACTTCTCGGGACGCTTGTCCCAGTGCGTCTCGCGGATGGCCAGCTGGGCCGTGCCCGGCTCGAGCACAACCGAGTTCCGCGGCCGGGGGTCGGGCATGGCCGAGGCGGGTGCAATCAGGATGTCGACCTCGCCGTTGGGGCCGAGCTCGAAGTCGTCGATGTGGGTCTGGGTCTGCGTGCCCGTGCGGCCCCCCACCTGGCCCTGCCCGAAGGGCGTGCCGAACGTCATGCCCAGGTAGGCGCACTCCCCGCGGAAGCCGACCAGCCGGTAGGAGTGGGCGTCATCGAGGACGCAGAAGAGATAGTGGACGTCAGGGTTGTCGACCAGGAGCTTGAGGTACTCGTCCTGGAGGACGAAGAGCTGGGGGTGCAGCGGATCCGAGCGCTCCACGATCCAGTTCAGGGCCAGGCGGGTGAGGCGGGTCACCCAGCGGTAGCCCTCGGCCAGATCCACCTCGCTCTCGGGCACCTCGGTCGCCTGGCGCACCACGTCGAGCGCCGCCGTCTGGGCCGCCACCCAGGCGTCAAACGCCTTGTCAAGCCGTTCGTCTCGCATCGTCGTGACGCTAACGGCTGGAGGGCCGAGTCGCCCGGCTCGCGGCGCGCCCGGTAACTTCGGAGGCGTGACGGACACCGCAATTGACGAGACGACGGGCACCGGCGAGCTGCTGAGCGAGCTCCGGTCCTGGCTGGGCGAGAACTGGGACCCCGACCTGACGGTCGCCGAGTGGTGGGAGCGGCTCGGCCTGTCCGGCTGGTCCGCGCCCGGCCTGCCCACCAACGCCTACGGCAAGGGCATGGCCCGGGCCGACGTGGTCCTGGTCCAGCAGGAGATCGCCAACTTCGGAGCCGTGGGCGCCCCGGCCGGCCTGGGGCTCCTCCTGGCGGCGCCGACCATCGCCACCCACGGCACCCAGGAACAGATCGACCTCTACGTGCGCGACATCGTCACCGGCCAGAAGGCGTGGTGCCAGCTGTTCAGCGAGCCCCAGGCGGGCTCGGACCTGGCCGGCCTGCAGACGCGGGCGGTCAAGGACGGTGACGAGTGGATCGTCAACGGGCAGAAGGTGTGGACCTCGGGCGGCCAGTACGCCGACCTCGGCATGCTGCTGGCCCGCACCGACCCGGACGTGCCCAAGCACCAGGGCATCTCCTACTTCGCCTTCGACATGCTCCAGGACGGCGTGGACGTGCGCCCGCTCAAGGAGATGACCGGCCACGCGCTGTTCAACGAGGTGTTCATCACCGACGCCCGGGTGGCCGACTCCGCGTTGATCGGCGGCCTGAACAACGGGTGGGCCGCGGCCAACACCACTCTGGCCAACGAGCGGGCCGGCCTCGGCTCGGGCGGCGGCAACGCCGCCGGTGGCGGCATGGCCCAGCCCGGCACCGTCATGGGCATGCTGTCCCGGCGCGTCGGCGACCTGGTGGCGCCGCGGGAGAACGGCGGCGGCGGGCGGCGGGGTCAAGCCGGGGGCGCCATCGGCGCCATGCGCGGCGGCGCCAGCCTGCTCATCGGCCTGGCCCAGTCGCGCGGCGTGAACACCGACGCCGGCGTCCGCCAGGACCTGGCGCGCCTCTACACGCTGGGTGAGCTCGGCCGTTTCAACGGCCTGCGCGTCAAGGCGGTCAAGGAGCAGGGCGGCGACATCCCGGGCATGCCCAACGTGGCCAAGCTCTCCATGAGCCAGATCGTGCGACTGACCCGCGACCTCGGCCTGCGCATCTTGGGACCGAGCGGCACGCTCCACGCCTACGACGCCGACGACAAGGCGGCCCTCAAGCACGCGACCGGCGACCCCTTCGCCGGCAGCGTCAGCGAAATGGCGCTCTTCGCCCAGGCACCGCCGATCTACGGCGGGACGGACCAGGTGCAGCGCAACATCATTGGTGAGCGCGTGCTCGGCCTGCCCAAGGAGCCGAACAACGACCGGGTGACACCCTTCTCGCAGCTGCCCAAGAACGCATAGCCGTCCGCACACAACCAGGTCGGGGGGTCAACACGAGTGAGCATGGTCGACCGGACCTTGCGCGGCGCCGCCGCCATCGTCGGTGTGGCCGACGACGTCTCCCCCACCGGTGAGCTGGACCGCACCGGGCGTGAGCTCGAGGTGGCCATGGTGCTCGATGCGCTCGATGACGCGGGCCTCACGCTGGCCGACGTCGACGGCGTCTGCCACCCCGAGTCGGCCGTGGCCTTCGCCGAGTACCTGGGTGTCCACCCCGTCTTCCTGGAATCCACCATGACCGGGGGTTCGAGCTACGAGGTGCACGTGGAGCACGCCGCGGCGGCCATCGCCGCCGGCGTGTGCGACGTGGTGGTCAGCGTCTACGCCGCCACCCCCCGCAGCGACCGCACGCACCGGCGCTCCCGGGGCGGCCGCCGTGGCATGCCCGGACCCAACCCCATGGAATGGGACCTGCCTTACGGGCTGCGCACGCCCATGGGCCCGTACGCGCTGGCGGCGGCGCGCCACATGTACGAGTTCGGGACCACGTCCGAGCAGCTGGCCCAGATCGCCGTCAGCACGCGCCAGTGGGCGAGCCACAATCCGCGGGCTCGCTACCGGGACCCGCTGACCATTGAGGAGGTGCTGGCCTCGCCGCTGCAGGTCAGCCCCCTGCACCTGCTCGACTGCTGCCTGGTGACCGACGGCGCCGGCGCCTTCGTCATGACCAGCGCGGCGCGGGCGCGCTCGCTGCGCCGGCCCCCCGTCTACGTCCTGGGCGCGGCCACCTGCACCGACCACATGGTGATCGGCCAGATGCCCGACGTCACCACCACCCCGGGCGTGGTGTCGGGCGCCAACGCCTTCAAGATGGCGGGCCTCGGCCCGTCCGACGTCGGCGTGCTGATGGGCTACGACAGCTTCACCATCACGGCGCTGCTCCACCTCGAGGACCTCGGCTTCTGCGCCAAGGGCGAGGGAGGTCCCTACGCCGCCGACGGCCACCTCGGCCCGGGCGGCACCCTGGCCATGAACACCAACGGGGGCGGGCTGTCGTTCACCCACCCCGGCATGTACGGCATGTTCCTCCTCACCGAGGCCACGCGCCAACTGCGCGGGGAGTGTGGGGAACGACAGGTGGAGGGCGCCGACGTCGCCGTCGCCCACGGCTCGGGCATGTTCCTCTCCGTCATGTCGACGGCCGTCCTGGGCACGGAGGCGACGCTGTGACCGCCGAGCCCGCCGCGGCGCCGACCCGCTTCGAACCGCCGGTGCAGCCCGAGAGCGGCCCCTTCTGGGAGGCCACGCGCGAGCGGAAGCTGCTCGTCCAGTGGTGCACCGCCTGCGACCGGGGAGTGTTCTACCCCCGCGTGTTCTGCCCGCACTGCGGCGCCGGCGCCGGCGCGAGCGCCGGCGGGCTCGAGTGGCGCCAAGCCAGCGGCCGTGGCACCGTCTACTCCGCCGTGGTCGAGAACCGCCCCGAAGCGGCCGGCGCCGCCTTCAGCGGAGGCCAGCCCTACTGCGTGGCGCTGGTCGACCTCGACGAGGGGGTGCGCATGCTGACCAACGTCGTCGGCTGCCCCCCCGAAGACGTGCGGTGCGGCCTGGCCGTGTCGGTCACGTGGGAGC
>DATNLP010000258.1:0-3446 GCA_035602795.1 Acidimicrobiales bacterium
GAGCCGTACCGCCGCCAGGTCCGGTGGAGGTTGCTCCCCGGGGTCTGGTAGCCGATGCCGGAGACTGCGCGCGTCGGAGCCGATGGTCCCGGGCCAGGGTCGTCCCGGTGGCAGGGGCTCGCCCTCCGCGTCATCGGCGCCGGGCTGCTGTTCGCCACCGGTGCGATCCATCTCGACCTGTACCTCACCGGGTACCGGACGATCCCGACGATCGGCTGGCTCTTCCTGCTCCAGGTGATCACTGCGTTTGCCCTCGGCACCATCATCCTGGTGTGGGGCAGCCGCCTGGCTGCGGCCGCGGGCGCCGGGTTCGCGGTCGCCACCCTCGGCGGGTACCTGTTGTCGTTGCGCGTCAGCCTCTTCGGGTTTCGCGAGGTCCGCACCACCGCAGGGATCGTGGCCGGGGTCATCGAGGTCGCGACCTTCGCCGTGCTCGCCGCGTTCGTCCTTCAGCCGTTGCCGGAGCACCAACCTTCCGGGCGGGCGACCCACGACGGACGGGTGGAGCGGCTGCAACACGCCATGCCGGCCGGTCGGTGGGCCGCCGCTGCGTTCACCGTGGTGATCTCGGCGCTGCTGGGTCTTTCACTGGCGGCAGAGGAACCAGCGTCCACGAGCGGCGGTTCCGCCAACGCTCTCCTGCAGGTCACGAAGATCCACGGCGCCTCGGTGCTGACCGATGCTCGTGGCTACACGTTGTACTGGTTTGCACCCGATACGCCGAGCAAGTCGACCTGCTACGGCACCTGCGCGGCCTACTGGCCGCCGTTGACCGGCCGCCCGATCGCCGGACCGGGCGTGACGGGCAAGGTGGGAACGATCGGACGGACGGGTGGCGGGAGCCAAGTCACCTACGACGGCCATCCGCTCTACACCTACGTCGGCGACTCCGCTCCCGGCCGGGCCACGGGCAACGACGTCGACTTGAATGGCGGGTTTTGGTACGAGATGGCCGAGTCCGGCTGAACCCCCGAGAGGCGGGTCAGCGGGCCGGGCGGAGTCGGACGGCACGCACGTGCAGGAACGGCGGCACGACGCTCTCGGCATCGCCGGTCCCAGCGTGTCCGCCGGGAGGCGGGCGGAGGAACCGACGCCTGAGCCGGCCCCTCCGTCGAGCGATTGTTAGCGCTGCATCGACTTGGTCTCGATGAACTCCTCGAACCCGTACTTGCCGCGCTCACGGCCATTACCCGACTGCTTGTAGCCGCCGAAGGGCGCGCCCGGGTTGAACGCGCCTCCGTTGATGTCGACCTGACCGGTCCGCATCTGCCGCGCCACCTTCTCGGCCCGGGCCGGATCGCTGCTCCAGACTCCGCCGGACAGGCCATAGGGGGTGTCGTTGGCGATCTCGATCGCCTCTTCCTCGGTGTCGTAGGGGATGATGGAGAGGACGGGGCCGAAGATCTCCTCCCGAGCGATGGTCATGTTCGGGGTGACGTCGGAGAAGACCGTCGGCTGGACGAAGAAGCCCTTCTCCAGTCCCTCCGGCGCGTCCGCCCCGCCGATGACCAGCTTGGCCCCCTCCTCAATGCCCTTGTTGATGTAGCCCCGCACCCGCTCCCTTTGTACCGAGGACACGAGCGGCCCGAGGAGCTTGCCGGGCTCGAAGGGGTCGCCGGGAGCGAAGCCGGCGGCGGCGCCCGCGGCCAGCTCCTCCACCTCGGCCAGCTTGTCCCGGGGGACGAGCATGCGGGTGAGGGCCGAGCAGGTCTGGCCCGAGTTCATGTAGCAGGCGAACACCCCGGCCGGCACGGCCGCCGCCAGGTCGGCGTCGTCGAGCAGGATGTTGGCGGACTTGCCGCCCAGCTCGAGCGACACCCGCTTGATGCCCTCGGCGGCCAGCTCCATGACCCGTCGTCCGGCCCGGGTGGAACCCGTGAAGGACACCATGTCGACCTTGGGGTGCGCCGCGATGGCCTCGCCGACTACCGGACCGACGCCACTGACCAGGTTGAACACGCCGGCCGGCAGGCCGACCTCGTCGATGATGTCGGCCAGGATGAAGGCGTTGATCGGCGCCACCTCGCTGGGCTTGAGGACGACCGTGCAGCCGGCGGCCAGTGCCGGGGCCACCTTGAGCACGACCTGGTACAGGGGGAAGTTCCATGGCGTGATGGCGCCCACCACCCCGATGGGCTCGTGCACGACGAGCGAGTTGCCGAGCTCCTCTTCCCATTGGAAGGCCTCGGCGGCGTTGGCGGCGTCGGCGAAGGCGCCGGCCGGCAGGCCGACCTGGACGGAACCCGACAGCGTCATGGGCATGCCGACCTCGTGGCTGATGACCTGGGCGATCTCGTCGGTGCGGGCGGCCAGGGCCTCGCCGATGCGCTTGAGCAGCTTGCCCCGCTCCTCGCGGGAGGTGGCGGCCCAGGCCGGGAAGGCCGCAGCGGCCGCCTGGACGGCCTTGTCGACGTCCTCGGGCGTGCCCTCGGGGATGGTGGCGAAGACCTCCTCGGTGGCCGAGTCGATCACCTCCAAGGTGCCGGTACCGGTCGAGGGCACCCAGGCCCCGTTGATGTAGATCTTGTCGCGGACGTCCATGTGGGGACCCTCCCTCGTCGAGTGCATCGATGTCGAGTGCATCGATGTGCCTGGTCCACCCTACTCAGGGTGGCCGAGAAGTGCTCCGGGGCGGGGCGGGCCGCCGCGTCGACGTGGGGCAGGTCGGCGCGGCCGGCCGCAGGCCGCCCTGATTCAGTCCTTCTTGCCCAGGAGCGGGTGCTCGCCCATGCCGACGGGCTGGAGGTGCTGGCCCAGGACCTCGTGGAAGTGGTCGGCCACCTCGGCGGGCGTCCAGCCGCCGTCGCGCCACATGGTGGCGATCTGGCGCGGTGTCTGGAAGAGCGTGTAGGCGTAGCCGGTGCGGCCGAGCACCTGGCCGTTGACGTAGGAGGCGCCCTCGGAGGCCAGGAAGGCGACGAGCGGCGCGTTGAGGGCGGGGTCCTGGTCGGCCGGCGGCTCGGCCCCCGCGTACAGGCCCTCGGTCATGCGGGTGAAGCCGGCGGGCGCCACCGCATTGACGGTGATGCCGTACTTGCCCAGCTCGAGCGCCCACACGAACGTCATGCCCATGATGGCGGCCTTGGCGGCGCCGTAGTTGGTCTGGCCGAAGTTGCCCCGCAGGCCGGCCGACGACGTGATGTTGACGATGCGGCCGTAGCCGGCGTCCTTCATCAGCGGCGCGGCGTGGCGCACCGTGTTGAACGTGCCCTTCTGGTGCACGGCGATCACGGCGTCGTAGTCGGCCTCGTCCATCTTGACCAAGGTGCGGTCGCGCACGATGCCGGCGTTGTTGACGACGATGTCGATGGTGCCGAAGGTGTCGACGGCCGTGGCGATGATGCGGCCGGCGGCCTCGAAGTCGCTCACCGAGTCGTGGTTGGGGACAGCGCTGCCGCCCGCCGCCTCGATCTCCTTGCAGACCTGCGCGGCGGGGTCCTCCTCGG
>DATNLP010000264.1:0-3050 GCA_035602795.1 Acidimicrobiales bacterium
TCGAGGGCACCGGGACGGCGGGTAGCGTGGGGCTCATCGAACGCCTCCCCCCGCCGCCGCTGCACGCCCGCCCTCACCTGGCCGATCAGGCCCGTGAGCTGGTGCTTCGGACCCGATGAAGGGCTGGCTCCACCGGCCCGACGCACTGGCGCCCATCCCCGACGGCTACAAGTGGGTGGCCCTGTTCATCTCGACGTTGGGCATGCTCATGGCGACGATCGACGGGTCGATCGTGCTGATCTCGCTGCCCGACATCTTCCGCGGCATCGGCATCGACCCCCTCGAACCGGGCAACAGCTTCTACCTGCTCTGGATGATCCTGGGCTTCCTGGTCACGACGAGCGTGCTCGTGGTGACGCTGGGCCGGCTGGGCGACATCTACGGCCGGGTCCGCATGTACAACCTCGGCTTCGCCGTCTTCACCTTCTTCTCGCTGGCGCTGAGCGTGACCTGGATGACCGGGCCGGCGGCCGCCGACTACCTCATCATCATGCGGATCTTCCAGGGCGTGGGCGCCGCCATGCTGATGGCCCAGTCGGCCGCCATCCTCACCGACGCCTTCCCCGAGGACCAGCGCGGCATGGCGCTCGGGGTGAACCAGGCGGCCGCCTTCAGCGGGTCGTTCATCGGCCTGATCCTCGGTGGCCTGCTGGCGCCGATCAACTGGCGCCTCATCTTCTTGGTGTCGGTGCCCATCGGGCTCTTCGCCACCGTGTGGGGCTACCTGCAGCTGCGTGAGCTGGGCCAGCGCCGCTCGGCCCACATCGACTGGCCGGGCAACGCCACCTTCGCGCTCGGCCTGGTGTGCATCATGGTCGGCATCACCTACGGGATCGAGCCCTACGGCGGCCATGCCATGGGGTGGACCAACCCGAAGGTGATCGGCGCGCTGGTGGCGGGGGTCCTCCTCCTCGTCGCCTTCTGCATCATCGAGCTGCGGGTGCGCGAGCCCATGTTCACGCTGGCGCTCTTCAAGATCCGCGCCTTCACCGCCGGGATCATCGCCAGCTTCCTGGCCGCCATGAGCCGGGGCGGGTTGATGTTCATGCTCATCATTTGGCTCCAGGGCATTTGGCTGCCGCTGCACGGGTACTCCTTCCAGTCGACGCCGCTGTGGGCGGGCATCGCCCTGATCCCCCTCACGGTCGGCCTGTTCATCGCCGGTCCCATCTCGGGCGTCCTGTCGGACCGCTACGGACCACGCCCCTTCGCCACCGGCGGCATGATCGGCGTGGCCGTCTGCCTGGCGCTCCTCGAGTCGCTGCCGATCGACTTCAACTACGTGGCGTTCGCCGTGCTCCTGTTCTTCACCGGCCTGACCATGGCGTCGTTCGGCTCGCCCAACCGCGCCGGTGTGATGAACAGCCTGCCGCCCGAGCATCGCGGTGCGGGCTCGGGCATGAACACCACGTTCCAGAACTCGGCCCAGGTCATCTCGATCGGCGTCTTCTTCACGCTGATCATCGTCGGGCTGTCCGGCACGCTGCCGCACAACGTGTCGGCGGGGCTGCTGGCCCACGGCGTGCCGCACGACGTGGCCGAGCGGGCGTCGCACCTGCCGCCGATCTCGACGCTGTTCGCCGCCTTCCTCGGTTACGACCCGGTGCAGCACCTGATCGGACCGGGAGCGGTGGCGCATCTGAGCGCGGCGCAGCAGGCGGCGCTGGCGCGGCGCAGCTTCTTCCCCGGCCTGATCGCCCAGCCGTTCCGGGCGGGCCTGGACGCCGCCTTCGACTTCGCCATCGCCATGAGCCTGATCGCCGCCGCGGCATCGTGGACCCGGGGCAAGCGCTACGTCTACACGCCGGCTGTCGACGAGCCCGAGGCCGAGCTGATGCTGACCGAGGTCGGCAGCGGGTCGGCGTGAGCCCCCCGCCGCGCCCGGCCGGGGCGCCGCTGCGCATCGCCGCCCTGGCCAAGCAGATCCCACTGGCCGAGTCGTTCCAGCTCGAGGACGGGCTCCTGGTGCGCCGGGGCGTCGACACCGAGATGAACGCCTACTGCCGCCGGGCCGTGGCCGAGGGCGTCACGCTGGCCCGCGACAGCGGGGGTTCGTGCACGGTGTTCACGCTCGGGCCGCCGAGCGCCGAGGACGTGCTGCGCGAGGCGGTGGCCTGGGGCGCCGACGACGGGGTGCACGTGTGCGACCCCGCCTTGGCCGGCTCCGACACCCTGGCCACGGCCCGGGCCCTGGCGGCGGCGCTGCGCCGGGCCGGCCCGTTCGACCTGGTCCTGGTGGGGCGCAACACCCTCGACGGCGAGACCGGCCAGGTCGGTCCCGAGCTGGCCGAGCTCCTGGGGCTGCCCTTCGCGTCGGGCGTGCTGCGCCTGGAGGACGCCGGGCCGTTCGTGCGCCTCGAGCTCGAGAACGACGACGGGACCCAGGAGGTGGAGGTGGACCTGCCCGCCGTCTTGTCGGTGGCCGAGCGGCTCTGCGAGCCCTGCAAGGTGGGTCCTGAGGGTCGGGCCGCCGTCGACGCGGCGCGCCTGGCCCGGCTGGGCGCGGCCGACCTCGGGCCGGGGCCCTGGGGGGCGGACGGCAGCCCCACCGTGGTGGGCGCCACACGCCCGATGGAGCACGACCGGGCCGGCGCGGTGCTCGACGGGCCGCTGCCGAACCAGGTGGAGGAGGCCGTGCGCCTCCTGGCCCTCCGGGGGGCCCTCACCCCGCGCGCCCACCGCGCCGCGCCGCCGGCGCCGGCGCCGGTGACCACCGGGGAGCGGAGCGCGGCGGCGGGGACGCCGCTGGCCGTCGTGGTCGAGCCGGGCCGGCCCGAGGTGGCCCGCGAACTCCTGGCGGCGGCGGCGCGCCTCGGGGCCGAGGTGGGGGCGGCCGTGCACGCGCTGGCGCCGGCCGGCACCGCCGCCGTGGACGAGCTGGGCGGGGCCGGGGCCGACCTCGTCGTCGAGCTGGCCGGGTCGCCGTCGGCCGAGGACGCGGCGGCGGCGGTCGCCGCCTACGTGGTGGCGCGCCGACCCTGGGCCGTGCTGGCGCCCAGCACCGCGTTCGGCCGCGAGGTGGCGGGCCGGGCCGCGGCCGCCACCGGCTC
>DATNLP010000302.1:0-2768 GCA_035602795.1 Acidimicrobiales bacterium
GTGCCTCCGGTGGAGTGTTTCATCGGCCCGGCCGACGTCGTGCACGGCACCAACTTCGTCGTGCCCCCGACGGCGCGCGCGGCCGCCGTCGTCTCGGTGCACGACCTCACGCCGCTGCACCACCCCGAGCTGTGCGACCCCGCCACCTTGGCCTACCCCGGCCTCATCCGCCGGGCCCTGCGCCGGGGCGCCTGGGTGCACACCGATTCTGAGTTCGTGGCGGCCGAAGTGGTCGACGCCTTCGGGGCGGTCCCCGAGCGCGTGAGGACGGTGCACCCAGGCGTTCCGCACCTGCCACAGGTCGACGAGGCCGACGCCCGGGCCGTGCGGCGCCGGATGCTGCCCGCGGGGTGCGCCCGCTACTGCCTGGCCGTGGGGACGGCCGAACCGCGCAAGGACCTACCGGGTCTGGTGCGGGCGTTCGGTGAGGCGGCCCCACGCCACCCCGGCGTCTGGCTGGTTCTGGCGGGACCACCTGGCTGGGGCGACGACGCACTGGCGTCGGCCCTGTCCGCCTCGCCGAGCCGCGACCGCGTGGTGCGTACCGGATGGGTCGAGCCGACCGACCTGGCCGCCCTGCTGACCGGGGCCGCCCTGCTGGCCTACCCGTCGCTTTACGAGGGGTTCGGCTTCCCGCCCCTGCAGGCCATGCGCGCCGGGATCCCCGTCGTCGCCACCCGGGCCGGATCGCTGCCCGAGGTCCTCGGGGACGGCGCGCTCCTGGTCGATCCCGGAGACCACGACGCGCTGGTGGCCGCGCTCGACCAGTGCCTGGGCGACGACGCGCTGCGGGCGCGGCTGGTCGAGGCCGGGGCGCGACAGGCGGCCCGCTTCTCGTGGGAGCGCTGTGCGGACGGGCTCGAGCGCCTCTACCACGACGCGGCAGGCGCCCGTGGCTGAGCAGGGACCGAAGGTGCTCATCGCGGCCCAGCAGCTGCGCCGCCGCGTGCCGGGCGGCATCGGCATCTACGCGCGCGGACTCCTCTCCGGCCTGGCGGACTGCGCACGGGACGGCCAGGACGTCGACGTCACGCTGCTGGCCAGCCGCCCGCCCGCCCGCCGCTTCCCGGCGGGGGCCACCGACCCACTGGCCGGGTTCGCACGGCCGGTCGTCACGTCGCCGCTCCCGGGCCCGTTCTTGACGCGGGCGTGGGACCACGGCCTGTCCCGGGCGCCCGCGGGCTATGACGCAGTCCACTCGGTGTCGTTGGCCGCGCCCCGCCTCCGCCGCGACAGCCCGGGCGCGCTGATCGTCACTGTGCACGATGTGGCCTGGCGCCGACACCCCGATGCCACGACGCGCCGCGGGAGGCGGTGGCACGAGGCGGCCCTGCATCGGGCCGCCCGCCGGGCGTCGGCGCTGGTCGTGCCGTCCCAACTGGTGGCAGCCGACCTGGCTGCATTCGGCGTCGAGCCGGGCCGCGTCACCGTGGTCCCCGGCGGCACCGACCACCTGGCCGATCCCGATGCGGCGGCCACGGCGGCCCTCCTGCAGCGGGTCGGTGTCTCCGGCGAGTTCCTCCTCACCGTGGGGACGCTCGAGCCGCGTAAGAACGTGGACCGGCTCGTGCGGGCGTTCGAACGCGTGCGCCGCTCGCTGCCCGGCCCGTGGCCGTTGGTGATCGTAGGGCCGGCGGGGTGGGGCCCCGACCCCAACCGGCCCCCCCCGACGGACGGCGTCATCTTCACCGGGGCCGTGTCGGACCCGGTGCTGGCCGGGCTCTACCAGCGCGCCCGGGCCTTCGCGTACGTGCCCCTCACCGAGGGCTACGGGTTGCCCCCGCTGGAGGCCATGCGGATGGGGACGCCTTCCGTGGTGGCCAACGAGGTGCCGAGCGTGAACGACCTCGGCGCCACCGGCGACCCACCGGCTCGCATCGTCGACCCGCTCGACATCGACGACATCGCCGCCGGGCTCGGCGCCGTCCTCACCGACGACGCCGTGCGCGCCGATCTGATGGCACGCGGCGCCGACTACGCGTTCAGTCGGACCTGGCAGGCGGTGGCGCGCCAGCACATCGACCTCTGGCGCGCGCTGCGGTGACCGGGCCCCGTAGCCTGACGCTCGACGTCTCGGCGGTGCCCGAGCGTCCCGGTGGTGCCGGCTATTACACCATTGCCATCGCCGCCGGCCTGGCCCGTCGCGACGACGTGGAGGTCACGCTGGTGGCGCGGCGCGGCGACGAGGCCCGCTGGCACGAGCTGGCCGGGGGTGCCATCGTGCGTCCGGAAGCGCCGGCGTCGCGCCCGGGCCGGCTCTCCTTCGAACAGGTCGGCCTCCCTTCGCTGCTGCGGTCGCTCGGCGTGGCGCTCCACCACGGGCCGCACTACACCATGCCGGCACGCTCACCGGTGCCCTGCGCCGTGACCATCCACGACTGCACGTTCTTCGACCACCCCGAGTGGCACGTGCGTTCCAAGGCGGTGTTCTTCCGCCGGGCCATCCGTCGCGCCGCGCTGCGCGCCGGCGTGCTCATCTGTGTCAGCCAGGTGACCGCCGACCGACTCGACGCGTCGTGTCGGGTGCGGGCCCCGATCGTGGTGGCCCCCCACGGAGTGGACCACGACCGGTTCTCGCCCGTCGAGCCCGCGGCGGGGCAGGACCGTGCCGACCTCGAGGCCCTCGGGCTCCCGGTCGATCGCCCGCTGGTCGCCTACATCGGCACGCTCGAGCCGCGCAAGGGCATCGCCCCCTTAGTGCGCGCCTTCGACCAGGTCGCCCAGCGACAGCCCGACCCCGTCCTGGTGCTGGCGGGCCAGACCGGCTG
>DATNLP010000312.1:0-13325 GCA_035602795.1 Acidimicrobiales bacterium
ACTGCGCCGAGCCGGCCGAGCTGGAGCCACCCTCACCCTTCCCGTAGGGCGTCATGGTCAAGAGCACCGGGAACTTCCCGGGTGCCGGAGCGCCCGAGGCAGTGGTCGGGTAGATCTCGTTGACTCGGATCGTGGTGCCTCCCGCCCCGGCGACGGGTATGTCGTCGATGGAGGCGGTTCCGTAGATCGCGTTCTCCGGTGTCCACGTGCTACCCGGAGCGGCGCTGGCGGCGATCACGTCGGTCGGCAGCTCGGGGTCTAGTCCAGTCAGGCTGGACGGAGCCGATTCAACCGCCGGGGCCCCGGGGGGTGGGGACGGCTGGGTCGCGCCGCCGGGTAAGGCCGCAGCAGCGACGACCATCGCGGAACTCGCCAAGCCACTCAGCGCCCATCGCCGCCTGCCGCCTACGGTTCTTCCCAGGCTCATCGCTCCCATTTCCGAAGCCGGCGACCGATGTCCCGGTTCCCATCTCTTCTGTTCGTATTCCACGTGGCGTCGCATCGGGCCCTGCATAGGGACGTGGCGATACGGCCATCCCCTAATGGCTAGCCATTGGGGTAACGACGATCACCACATCAACCTCGCGGTATTTCTCGCCGACATCGGCGAGCCTGTTCACCTTCTCGGCTATCGCCGCCGCCGAGCTGATCGCCGCGAGCCGCCAGGGTGCGAGTTACGACTACTTCGAGGCGGGGATGCGCGATGCGCCAGGTCGACTGGTAGAGCCCAGACGCTGGAAGTCCGCCGATCTTCCGGACACGTCTCGACCAGGAGGCCCGGGCCAAGCGCGACCTCAGATGGCGCGCTTCGCCGAGAGCGGCCCGATCTCATCCCAGGTGAAGCCGTTCTCGAGCAGCACCTCTTCCGTGTGCTGTCCCAGCTCGGGCACCTCGCTTCGCACGGGTGCCAGGGGATCCGTGAAGCGGACGGGTGGCCTGACGACGTCAGTATCGGATCCGTCCACAGAGGTGATGTAGCCGTTGGCCGACACGCCAGGATCAGACGCCACCTGTCGGTGGTCCCGGACCGGGGCGAAGCGCAGCCCCGCCGCCCCGAGCAGGTCGCACCACTCCTCCGTGGTCTTCGACGCGAACACCTCGTTGAGAATGGGCCACAGCTCCGCCTTGTCGTTCTCGAAGTAGAGCAGGTGGTCGAACCGGTCGATCAGGTCAGGCCTCCCGATGGTTCGGTAGAACAGGTCGCGTGCGGGGCCGGCCACGCCGACGATGGCGATCCAGCCGTCGGACGTGGGGAACATGCCGTAGATCCCCGGGATCATCGGGTGGCTGCGGCCACCCGGACCCGAGATCTCACCAGACATCAGGTAATGCGTGAACTCGCCGGCCTGGGCCCAGACCTGCCCCCCGAGCAGCGAGGTCTCCACCTCCTGGCCGCGCCCCGTGCGCTCGCGCTCGAAGAGCGCGGCCAGAATCCCGGCCAGCAGGTTCTGACCAGCAATGTGGTCGGCGATGGTCGCGCCGATGGAGCTGGGGTCGCTGCCGCCGCCTCCCGTCGTGCTGATGATCCCTCCGGCGGCCTGTGCGCTCAGGTCGGCGCCCTCGCGCTGTGCATCGGGTCCCCGCGAGCCGAATGACGAGCTTGTGGCGTAGACGATGCGCGGGTTGCACGTGCTGACCTCCCCGTACCCGAGGCCCCAGCCCTCCATCGTCCCGGGCTTGA
Source organism: Acidimicrobiales bacterium (assembly GCA_035602795.1). Lineage (GTDB taxonomy): Bacteria > Actinomycetota > Acidimicrobiia > Acidimicrobiales > RAAP-2 > Bog-473. The sequence goes on from DATNLP010000312.1 coordinate 1,682, forward strand.
AGTTGGAGATCACGACGTCGGCGCGCTCGACCAGGCGGAGGAAGACCTCGCGACCTTCCGGCACCCGCAAGTCGACGGTCACGCTGCGTTTGCCACGGTTGAAGGCTGTGAACCAGGCCGAACGACGGTCGTCACGGCTGATTGGCAACCAGCGGGCCTGATCCCCGAACCCTGGCAGCTCGACCTTCACGACGTCCGCGCCCCACTCGAGCATGGTCAGGGCGGCCTGCGGTCCTTGGACCAGCAGTCCCGCCTCCAGTACGCGCACGCCGTCGAGCGTTCCCACGCGACGGTGCTAGTCCTGCCTGCTCATGGGACGACCCGGGGCATATCGCCATAACACTGGTGACTGGAGCGGTCGGGGTCAAGTGGCCGCGGCGTCGAGCCCAGCCTCGCCGTGTGTCGGTGCTAGCTTCCGACGCGTCATGGCACAGAATCGCAAACGCGTTGTGGTGTGGGGCACCGGGTTCGTGGGCCGGATGGTGATCCCCGAGATCGTCCGCCACCCGGCCTTCGAACTTGTCGGCGTCGGCGTCAGCGCCCCCGACAAGGTGGGGCGCGACGCGGGGGAGATCTGCGGGATCGGCCCCATCGGCGTGTTCGCCACCGATGACGCCGATGCACTGGTGGCGCTCCGACCCGACGCCCTTGTCCACTACGGGCCGACCGCTGCGCACGCAAGCGACAACATCGAGCTGATGGGCAAGTTCCTGCGGGACGGCATTGACGTCTGCTCGACGGCCATGACGCCGTGGGTGTGGCCGGCCATGACCCTCAACCCGCCCTCGTGGATCGATCCGATCGCCGAGGCCTGCCAGGCCGGTGGTGCCTCGTGCTTCACCACGGGCATCGACCCCGGATTCGCCAACGACCTCTTTCCTATGACTCTGATGGGCCTGTGTGGCGAGGTCCGCTCCGTGAAGGCACTGGAGATCCTCGACTACATCAACTACGAAGGCGACTACGAGGAGGAGATGGGGATCGGCAAGGCGCCTGATTTCACCCCCCTGCTCGAGCACCAGGACATCCTGGTGATGTCATGGGGCGCCACGGTGCCGATGATCGCGCACGCCGTCGGCATCGAGCTCGATCGCATCACCACCACTTGGGACAAATGGGTCACCCCGGCTCCCATCAAAACGGCCAAGGGGGTCGTCGAGGCGGGCCAGGTGGCGGCCATCCACTTCACCATCAACGGCATCCTGAACGGCCAGACACGGATCGCGCTCGAGCACGTCAACCGGGTTGGCCCCGACGCCGCGCCCGACTGGCCCCGGGGTACGCAGGACGACGTCTACCGGGTCGAGATCGAGGGCTCGCCTTCCATCACCCAGGAGACGGCCTTCCGGTTCACGGACGGTTCCGGCCGGGACGCAGCGGCGGCCGGCTGCCTGGCCACCGGGATGCGCGCCCTGAACGCCGTGCCGGCGGTGAACGACCTACCGCCGGGGTGGATCACTGCACTCGACCTACCGCTGATCCCGGGCGTCGGCACCATCCGCTGAGCCGCCAGCCGTGGACCCGCACTCAGTCCTCGCGCTGTGCCACGAGCACGCCGATGCGGAGGCGGCCTTCGACATCGACCGAGTGCTGGCCACCCTGGTTCCCGAGCCGCTCTACGAGTTCTATCCAGCCGGTCGGGTCCTGTCGGGCTGGACCAGTATCGAGCGCTTCTACAGGTTCCAATACCCGGTGTTTGCAACTCAGGTCGTCGACTTCGATCTGCTCGGGGAGTGGGTCAACGAGCGGACCGCCGTTCAGGAGTACGTCATCGTCGTGCGCGGCGAGTCAGGTGACTCGGACGCGCACCGAGTGCTGTCGATGATGCCGGTGGACGAGGCCGCCGGATTGCTCGCGGGCGAGCGGCTGTATTGCGACGAGGCCTTCGTGCGCTGCCTGCTGGGCCCGTACTGGGAGGAGACGCGGGCGGTCGGTGCGGTCGGATTGGTTTGACCGATGCATTGAGGGCGTGCTCAGTTTCCACTGACGTCCAAACTCCACGTTCTTCATAGGGCTCCCCTGGGCTGGGGCCCGAACGACCCGCGTCAGCGCCACCCGACCCGGCGCAGGACGTGCGCACGGCAGCGTCCGGCGCGGGTGCCCTCATAGGCGCATTCCGGGTCCGCCAGGCAGCCACATGAGATGGCCTGGCCGTGGCACGCCGGGCAGCGCTCGATGCAACAGCCCGGATGGTGTACGCCGCCGAGCGGCGTGCCGCAGTCGCGGCAGTCCTCGGGCTCGTACCGGTGCCTCGGGCGCGGCTCCTGGCCCCAGCGGATGGGGACGTAGGCCTTGCCGCCGATCACAATCGGGTCGGTCAGGCAGCTGATCCCATCGGTCATTTCGCCGCCGCAGTGCGAACAAATGGCCATGACCCTCCTCTGCTCGACGTTGTCGCCGATCATCTCAGGCCGGTGCGACGGCAGCGCGGATGGCTGGGGTGCGGGCGACCGCGACTGCCCTACGCTGCGGCAATGACGACAACCCAGAACGAAGCGGAGAAGGCCGCCCCGGCCGGGCTACTGGCCGGGAAGGTGTGCGTGGTGTCCGGCGTCGGTCCGGGCCTGGGCCGGCGGGTGGCGCGCGCGCTGGCGGCGCACGGCGCGGACCTGGTCCTGGCGGCGCGGCGCCAGTCGAACCTCGACGAGGTGGCGGCCGAGGTGCGGGAGATCGGGGCACGCGCCATCGCCGTGTCGACCAACATCACCGACACCGACGCGTGCGCCCGCCTGATGGCGGCCGGCGCGGAGGAGTTCGGCGGCATCGACGTGTTGGTCAACAATGCGTTCCGCATGGACGTCTTCCAAACCTTCGAGGAGGTCGACCTCGCCATCTGGCGCAAGATCATGGACGTCAACCTCTTCGGTTCGCTCCAGATGACGCGCGCCGCCCTGCCGTTTATGCGCCAGCGGGGCGGCGGCTCCGTGGTGATGGTGGCATCGATGGTGGCGCGCCAGCCACAGCCGCTGCAGGGTGGCTACGCCATCTCGAAGGGAGCTCTGCTCACCGCCACCCGCGTCCTGGCCCACGAGCTCGGGCCTTCCAAGGTCCGCGTGAACGCCGTGGTCCCGGGCTGGATGGCCGGGCCTTCCGTCGACATCTACATCGACATGGAGTCGACCGGCCGCGGTGTGCCCGCCCAGCAGGTGGTGGACGAGCTCAACGCCCGCGTGCCGCTGGGCCACATCCCGAGCGACGAGGACGTCGCCGGGTCCGTCGTCTACCTGGCTTCGGACTTGTCGTCGGCCATGACCGGACAGGCCCTCGACACCAACGGCGGCGAAATCTTCGCCTGATCCTGCTCAGGTCCCCTCGCCGCCACTGGCCGTGCAGGCGCGGGGGTCCCACGGGGCCAGGGCTTCGACCGAGGGTGTCGGTGGCGCGAAGGCGCTGTTGCCGGTGTTACCCGTGTTGCTCGAGGACGGGCTCGTTGTCGTCGTGGTGGTCGTCGCGGCCGAATGGCCCGACCCTTTGTGGTGGGCCGAAGTGGTCGAGGTGGTGCTGGCTGCCGGCGGAGCCGGCGGGTTGACGCTGAAGTCGGTGCCGGTCACAACGGTGACCTGCGAGCCGGGGCTCACGTGCGAGGAGTCCTCGGCCAAGATCACGGCACCCGACATGGAGTTGGCTACCGCCTGCGCCGCCGCCAGCTCGGCGGGCGCCTTCGACGAGTAGTAGACGACGGTCTCGGCCTCCTGGCCCACCGGGGGGCTGTCGCCGATGGTCCCGATCTTGAAGCCCAAGGTCTGCAGGCTCTGCGCCGTGTCCGTCGCTTGGTTGTACGCGCCGGAGCCGTTCAACACCGAGACGGTGACCGAGGACGGCGCCGGCAGCGCCCCGCCCGAATACGTGTCGTCGTTGCTCGAGCTGAGCCCGAGGAACTCGTCCACCGCCTGGTGGTCCTGCGGCTCGGACGGGAACTCGATGTCGCCGTAGCTGCCGCCCTGGTAGGTGTAGTCGCCGAACTGGTCGACCGCTACGGGCAAGGTGAGCTGTGGCGCCGTGTTCACGTCGACACTGTGATAGTCGAGAACCATGCCGATCATGGCCGTGGCCGAGAAGCCCGAGTCGACGGTGAGCTGCCCGACGACGCCTGCCACCAGCTGCTGGTCGGTGATGGGGTTGCTGAGCCCCTTCTGTTTGACCGCCGTGGCCAGCACGCGCAGGAACTCGTGGTCTCGCCGGATGCGGGCAATGTCGCTCTGCGCCTCTTGCGGCCAGTCGTTGGGGTCGTCGGTCGTCACCCCCGGACCCTTGTACTGGACGTGCCGTGCTCGCACTACTTGCAGGGCCTGGGTGCCGTTGAGCTGAATGCACCCCGTCGTCTGGATGTTGAGGCCTGAGTAGGCGTCGAAGACCGGCTCGGGGAAGTACATCTTGATGCCACCCAGAGCGTTGACGACGTTGATGAAGCTGTCGAAATTCAGCTCCACGAAGTGCTGGATGGGGATGCCAAAGTCCTCCTCGATGGCGGCTATGAGCTGGTCTGGGCCCTGATAGAGGGCGGCGTCGATCTTGTTGGCGCCGTCGGAACGGGCGTTGGGCACGAAGAGGTCGCGGGGGATGGAGAGGATCGACAGCGTGTCGTTGGCCGGGTTGAGGTGCAGGATCATGACGACGTCGCTGTTCACGCCGTTCACGCCCTGCGAGCAAATGCCGTAGGCGGGGTTTTGGACCTTCAGCGCGCAGCGCGACGTCGACCCGATCATGAGGATGTTCTGCGTGCCGGCGTCGGCGCCCTTGCCCGGGGCCGAAGTCAAGTTCCGCAGGTCGATCCGGTGGATCTCGTGGTTGAGGTACCAGGCGTAGCCCGCCGTCCCAGCGACCAGGACAGCCACCACGAGGCCGAGGGTGCCCAGGACCCAGGCCACGGTTCGCCTCCGCGAGCGCTTCTTGGGGGCGGCGTGAGCGCCCCGCTTTTTGCCCTGGGCGGCATCAATCTGGCGTCCCAGCTCGTGCAGGCCCTTTTCGACCGGGTTCTCGGCCGGATCCGCCTCGGAGGCCGCGCCGGCCGCTGCTACCTCGCCGGCATCGCCCTCTGCGCCGGCCCCGGCCGCTGCGCCGTCATCGGCCGCCGCCCCAGCACCGGGCGCCGCGCCCGGGCTCTCCGCGTCGATCTCGCGTCCGAGTCGATGGAGGCCCTTCTGGACGGGATCGTTCTCGGGGTTTTGGGGGCTCATGGTGCAGTGCTGTGTGTCACGAGCGACCGGGTGGTCCCGGTCGACGCCCCCGCCCCCGTGACGGCTCCGGATCGGGCTACCGGAACAGCAGGGAAGACTACCGATCGCGCCCCGGGAATGGCAGTCAAGCCAGTCCGGGGAGAGGACTGGTACGACCTATGGTAGCACCAGGGTCCTCTTTGCTCCGATGAGGACGTTCGTGGTGTTCCGGTCCCGCCGGACCGGGTGAGAGGATGGAACTGACACCTCATGGTTGCCAGAAGCGCTGGGCTCCTCCTCTACCGGCGGTCCTCCCCGGGCGGCGCCATCGAGGTGCTGCTGGCGCATCCCGGCGGCCCGTTCTGGGCGCGCCGAGACGCTGGGGCCTGGTCCGTCCCCAAGGGCGAGTACGAACCGGACGACGACCCGCTCAGCACCGCCTACCGCGAGTTTCGCGAAGAGACCGGCTTCGATGCTCCGAGCGGGCCGCCCCTACCACTCGGCGAAGTGGTCCAGCCCGGCGGCAAGCGGGTCGTGGTCTGGGCCCTCGAGGGCGACCTGGACCCGGCTGGTGCGACGAGCAACACCTTCGAGATCGAATGGCCCCGCGGCTCGGGGAGGCGGCGGACCTTTCCCGAGGTGGACCGCGTCGAGTGGACCGGGCTGGCCCTGGCGCGCACGAAGCTGCTCAAGGGTCAAGTTCCGTTCCTCGAACGGCTCACCGACGCGCTCGGGGGCGGCGGTGCGGCGACCGGCGCAGTCGGGCTCGGTGGAGACGCCGGCTAACCCGAACCGGCCAACGGGGTCACAAGAAAGTACTCGCGACTCCCTAAAGGGTGGGCCGCCGCGTGCCGAAGTAGTGGATGCGGCAGAAGTGCGCGGTCGGGCGACTCCGAGGGGAAGCATGACAGCAGGCGATGACCACGTGCGTGTCGGCCTGCAACCTCTTCGCCCAATTTTCGTGCGGTTCTCTGCGTTCCTGGCCGTCGCCGTCGCGGCTCAGGCTAGCGGCGCCCTGCCGCCCGGGCCGCACGACCCGGCCTTCTACTGGGCCTCGACCGGTGTGCTGGCCCTGGTCGTGGTGTCCATGTTCCTCCCCTGGGCGAGGCTGCCGCGCTGGGCCGTCCTCGTTACCACCCTGGCCTACCTGACCTCGGTCTGCCTGCTCCTGATCTCCGGCGGGACGAATCCGAGCGTGCCGAGCAGCGCCGGCGGACTCTCGGCCCTTGTCCTCCTGCCGGTCGTCGGCATCGCCCTCTCCTACCCCCGCGCGTACTCCGTGGTGGTCGTAGCCGCCGCAATGGCCAGCCTCACCGCGGCCGGTGTTGTCGCCCAGAGCAGCGAGGCCACCAACGTGCGCCGGCTGCTGCTGTGGACGGCCGTTTCCGTGGTCATCACGGCCGCCATTTACGGATTGCGTGGGCGGCTCGAAGGCAAAGTACGCGATTCGGACGAGCTGGCCCGGCTTGGGCGGCTCATGAACGGGGCCACGCAGTCGCTCACGTCGCGGCGTGATCCGAAGGAGGTGATGGTCGAGGGGACGAAGATCATGGCGGAGCTGGCCGGCGGCGAGTGCAGCCGATCGGTGTACCTGCGGGTGCGCGACGACGTCGTGATGTACGAGGCCGTCACCGACGAAATGGGATCGACGCCCACGAGTCACCTGCTACGGGACAACCCCTACGTACGCCAGGTGTGGGAGACCAAGCGGCCCCTGCTCGCCGAGATCGACCTCACCAGCGTCGGCCCGACGCTTCGCAGCGTCGTGGTGGAGGCGAACCTCAGCCACGCCGTATGGATCCCCATCGCCCCCGAGGGCAAGATGCACGGCATCATCAGCGTGGCCAGCCGGGGCACCCCGATCTCCGAGGACGTCTTCGCGCGCTGCCGCGCCCTGGGCAACGTGGTCGAGCTGGCCCTGGGCAACGCGCTGGCGCACCACGAGCTTGAGATCCAGGCCAACACGGACGTCCTGACGGGACTGGCCAACCGCCGCGGTCTGGACCTGTACCTGCAGTCGGACCGTGAGGGGGGCGCCACCGCCATCCTCGTTATGGACGTTGACGGCCTCAAGGCCGTCAACGACACCCACGGTCACGCCGCCGGCGATCGCATGCTGGTCGGCGTGGCTCGGGCCGCGTCAGCCGTCCTGCGGGGCGGTGACCTCCTCGCCCGCACGGGCGGCGACGAGTTCGTGGCCGTCGTGAACGACGCGGACGACCTCGATGCCCATCGGGTAGCCGAACGCATCACCGCCGCCGTCGGTCGGGTGACCGTCCAGGGCGTGCACGCGGACGTGAGCATCGGCTTCGCCTCGTGTACCGACGGGAAGCTCGACCGGACCCGGCAGCTAGCCGACGAGGCGATGTACCGGGCGAAGGCGGGTCGTCCGCTGCGCGCCCAGCGTGACCGCCCACGGCTCGGGTTGCTGCAGAGGACCTGACCCCGACAAACCCGGTGCCAGGCGAAGCCACTACGCACCCGCCTCCGTGAGCCGGCTGTCTTCAATGTCAAGGTCCGGCAGTATTCGGGCAATCGGGTCAGGTCGGGAAGCCACAAGGCGGCTCCGCCATAGACATACATGGTCGCCGGCACGACCGTCAGCGGAACCCGGCCAGGGTGGTTTCCACGGCTTGGCGATCGGACGCCTGGCCAAAGGTCCCTCCGTGCAGCCTCTGGCGTCGCGCCACTGCACCGGATCTTTGGCACCTTCCACCTTGGAATAGGGGGCCCAGGGGCGGATCAGCTCCTGGCTTTGGACCTGGACTTGGACTTGTTCAGGGCCACGGCGGCACGAACGAGAGTTGTGAACGCCTTCTCGTTTATCTTCTCGCCTTCGCGGATGTCGATCGCACGCCTGACATTCCCGTCGAGGCTGGAGTTGAAGAGGCCCGAAGGATCCTTCAGGGCCGCCCCTTTGGCGAAGGTCAGTTTCACGACGCTCTTGTACGTCTCGCCCGTGCAGATGATGCCGTCGTGGTACCAGGTCGGCACCCCTCTCCACTTCCACTCCTCCACGACCTCGGGATCGGCCTCCTTGACCAACGTGCGGAGCCGGCTGAGCGTGGTGCCCCGCCAGTCGCCGAGCTCCTTGATCCTCGCGTCGATCAGTTGTGAAGGAGACTTGCTCTTTTGCGACCCAGTGTTCGTCATGCCCGTTTGTCTTCCTTGGTCCCGAAGCGCTGGGTGGGGGGTCGGCCCGCCACCGTGCAGATGCTATCTGGAGCTGCGGTGAACCCGATGATCCCGACCGTCCAGCCGAGTGCCTCGTGACGCGGAGCGAAACGGCCACCATCGTTACTCGATTTGATCCCATGGGGTCCGTCAGCGTTGGCGTCCTGAGGAGTCCCTCCTCGGTGAGGCTCGCTCGACGCGGTATCGGTGCATAGGCGAACCACCAACACCCCGTCGACACGCTCTGTGTAAGAGCTTCTGCGCCGCACGCGCGCCTGGGGTGATTCGAGGACCCGTCACCGCTGCCGCCCCCGCACAAGGGACTTCCAGTCGGGCTGCCCGGATTTGAACCGGGGACCTCTGCGTCCCGAACGCAGCGCGCTAACCAAGCTGCGCCACAGCCCGTCCACTCCCCGGAGGGAGCGGCCTCACCTTACCCCGGCCTCAGCCGGCGGTTTCCCCGCTGCCGTTGACCGAGGGCGCCGCGCCCTGGCCGTCCGTCTCCCGGTCGTTCGCCGGCCGCACCCCCGGCTCGGCGTCTCCGACATAGGTGGCCACGACCTGTGCCACTCGCCGCTTGTCCATCTCGACGACGCGCAGGTTCCAGTCACCTACCCGCACCTCCTCGCCTTCGGCGGGGATGTGGCCGAAGCGCGCGAACAGCAAACCACCCAGAGTGACGTACTCGCCCTCGGGGATGTCCATCCCGAGCCGCTCGCGGACGTCGTCCACGTTCGTCTGCCCCTCAATGAGCCAGCGGGTGTTGTCGACCCGCACGATGACGGCCTCTTCCCCTTCGTCGAACTCGTCGTGCAGGTCGCCCACGAGTGGCTCGAGGAGGTCCTTCACCGTGAGCATGCCCGCCACCCCGCCGTATTCGTCCACCACCACGGCCACGGCTCGCCGGTGCTTGCGCATGTCGGCCAGTGCCTCCAGGACCCCGAGGGACTCCGGTACCAGGTAGGGCTGGCGCACCTTGCGGGAGATTTCGAGCGGGCTCGGGTCGGTGGCGTCGCGGTCGCCTTCGGTGCGGGTGCCCGGTTCCCGGCCGGTCCGAAAAATGTCGTTGACGAAGAGGACGCCGATCAGGTCGTCGAGGTCGCCGACCACCACCGGGAAGCAACTGTGTCCCGAGGTGCGCACAGCCTGGGCGATGTCGTCGGCGTGCACGGGGATCGTCAGATAGGTGACGTCGGTCCGCGGTGTCATGACCTCGCGCACGTCCATCTCGCGCAGGTCGGCCAGTGCCTCAATGATGATGCGCTCCTGCTCGGACGCCTCGACGTCGAGTGACGAGGCGTGCTTCCCGTTGGCATCCCCGTCGTCCCCGGAGCGACGCCAGGGCCTGCGTGACCGCCGGGGGGCTGGCTCGGAGGATGTCTTCCGGCGGCGCGGCACGGACCCGCCGGTCAGGTGCCGGGCTCGGTTCCCGCCTGGAGCTGAGCTTCGGCTCCGACCAGCACCGGCACGGGGGTGAAGGAGTCGTCGTGGAACGTCCCGTCGTCGAGCAGCAGCGCGGCCACGGCCCGGCGCAGGCGCAGGGGATCGAGGGGCTTGACCAGCCAACCTTCCGCACCGGAACGGCGGGCCAGGAAGACGTCGGGCCGGCGGTCGAGCAGCATCAGCACGGGGATGTGGTCGATCGCGTCGTAGGACTCCTGGAGTCGGAGCTCGAGGCAGACTGCCATGCCTCCCATGTTGCCCATCTGCATGTCGACGATCACGAGGTCGGGAGATTCCCCGGCCACGAAGGAGACCACCTCGGGTCCGGTCGTGACGGTTGCCACCTCGATGTCGGGACCGCTGATTACGGCCTCGATCTCGCGTCGGAGGGTTGGGGCGTCGCTCGCGACCAGAATGGTCTGCACCGCGGGGACACTATCGGACCAGCATCTGGGTCCGGTAGCTCGGACGACGGTGTGCGAGTCGACCGAAACAATCGATCGTGTGTGTTGTCTAAACGGGCTCGCTTAGCGTTCTTGACGAGGCGCACCGGGGCCTGGCGCCCAGGGCCCAAAGCCCAACCACAGGCCGACGTTCTTCAGGCGAAGAGATGCTCGGCCGCCCGCTGCAGACCCGCCAGCTCGTGCACGTCCTGCCCGAAGAGCGGGATCCGTCCGACCGGGGCCGGCGCCACCCGCGCGGCCAGCTCGGAGAACGCCGCTTCCTCGCGAGCCGCCACCGCGTTCAGCTCGTCTAGGTTCGCCTCGAGTACGGCCAGGGCCGACGCCGCCCCGCCACCGCCCGCCCCACCACCGCCACCACCAACTCCATCCGAAACCTCGCCCTCGAAGGACGGCGCGATCCGGTTGACCACCAGCGCGGCCACGGTCACGTCCCGCTCGGCCAGCTTCTCGGCGAAGAAGCCGGCCTCCGCTATGGCGTCGGGCCGGGCCGACGTGACCAGCACGTAGGCCGTGGCCGGGTCGGCCAGCAGTTCGTGGACGGCACTGGCCCGGCTGCGGAATCCGTCCTCCATGCCCTCGAAGGCCTGGAAGAACCCCACTGCGTCCTGCACGATCTCGGCTCCCGCCACCTTCGAGATCGTCCGCAGCAGCGCCTGCGTGGCCATGCTCACCGCCCTCAGTGACATGCGCGTCGGCACGAGCAGCGCCCGGAACAGGCGGTTCTCCAAGAACCGCGTCAGGCGCCGGGGCGCATCGAGCAGGTCGAGCGCGTTGCGGGTGGGCGGCGTGTCCACCACCACCACGTCGAACTCGCCGGACTGGACCAGCTCGTAGAGCTTCTCCATGGCCATGTACTCCTGGGTGCCGCTGAGCGCGCCGGCCAGGTTCTGGTAGAGCCGGTTGGAGAGGATGGCCTCGGCCTGCTCGGGTGTCCGGGCGTAGCGCTCGACCAGGTCGTCGAACGTCCCCTTGGAGTCGAGCATCAGCGCGTGGAGGTGGCCCGGCCACTCGCCCGCCACTTCCGAGGGCGTGTTCGGCAGCGACTCCACACCCAGCGCGTCGGCCAGCCGCCGCGCCGGGTCGACCGTCACCACGCACGACCGCCGGCCCGCCCGCGCCGCCGCCAGGGCGAAGGTGGCCGACACCGTGGTCTTGCCCACGCCGCCGGACCCACAGCACACGATGACCGAGCGCTCCGCCACCAGCGTCGGCAGCGTCTCCGCCCTCGACCCCGCCGCGTCCGGCGCCGGGCTCACAGCGCCACCTCGGCCACCAGCCCCTCCACCGCCCCCGCCAGGGCCTGGGCCAGGAACTCGGTCTCGGCCGGCCCGATGGAGTCGGACGAGTCCACCACCGGCAGCAGCAGGTGCGGCAGGGGCAGCTCCCGCTGCAGCCGCTCCACCTGCT
>DATNLP010000318.1:0-7632 GCA_035602795.1 Acidimicrobiales bacterium
GGTGCCCGTTGCCCCGGCCGCCCAGGATCTGCGAGTCGTGCAAGCGGAGGTCCTCGATGACGATTTCGGAGTGCCCGGTCGATCCGTGCATCGTCTCCACCTCGCGCACGTCGTTCCACCCCTCGGCGGGGAGATCGACGAGGAACGCCGTGTTGGCCCCCCGGGCCCCGGTCGACACGTCGGGCTCGGTGCGGGCGATGAGGATGGCGAACTGGGCCCGTCGGGCGTTGGAGATGAACCACTTGTGCCCGTTGACCACCCATTCCTCGCCGTCCTGCTCCGCCTGGGTCCGGATGAGGGTGGGGTCGGAGCCGGCCACCTCGGGCTCGGTCATGGCGAAGCACGACATGGCGGTGCCCTCACACAGCCGCCGCAAGTAGTTGTCCTTCTGGGCGTCGGTGCCCCAGTGCAGGAGGGTGTGCATGTTGCCCTCGTCGGGCGCCATGCAGTTGAGGATCCAGGGGCCGAGCCGGGTCTTGCCGGCCTCGGCCTGCACCATGGCCAGCTCGACGTGGCCGAGGCCCATCCCGCCCCACTCCTTGGGCATGTGCGGCAGCCAGAGCCCGGCCTGCTTGGCCTCCTCACGTAGCTCCAAGATGGTGACCAGATACTCGTGGCGCGAGGTCACGCGGTTCTCGTCGTCGAAGCCCTTGATGCGCGGCTGCACCGTGTCCTGAATGAACGAGCGCACCCGGGCCCGAATCTCCTCGTGCTCGGGAGCCAGGGTGAAGTCGATTGCCATAGCGCCTCCCCGAATGGCCTAGTAGAGGCCCACTACGTTGCCATCCTCGTCGATGTCAATCTGCTCGGCGGCCGGATGGCGTGAGAGCCCGGGCATGGTGCGCATGTCGCCACTGACCAGATAGACGAACCCGGCGCCCACATTGGCCCGCGCCTCGCGCACGGGCAAACGCCAGCCCTTCGGGGCGCCCAGGAGCTTGGGGTCCGACGAGATGGAGAGGTGGGTCTTGGCGATGCACACGGGGAGGCGCCCGAAGCCGGCCCGCTCATAGTTGTCCAGATGCCTCGACGCCGCCGGTAGGTAGTCGACCCCATCCGCGCCGTACACCTCCGTCGCGATCGTCTCGATCTTCTGGCGCAGCGTGGCGCCGTCCTCGTACAGCATGTGGAACTCGCTGGGCGCCTCGCAGGCCTCGACCACCGCCTCGGCCAGCTCGACGGCCCCCTTCCCCCCTTGGGTGAAGTGGGTGCAGATGGCGGTGCGCACGCCGACGGACGCCGCTATCTCGCGGATGGCCTCGTGCTCGGAGGGATAGTCGTCCTCGAACGCGTTGACGGCGACGACGGGGGTCACGCCGTGGCGCCGCACGATGGCCAGGTGGGCGAGCAGGTTGGCGGCGCCCAGGTGCACCTCATCCGGGTTCTCCTCGACCATGGCGGGCGGGAGCGGGCGGCCGGCCACCACCTTGTGCCGACCGGAATGGAGCTTGAGGGCGCGCACGGTTGTCACAACGACAGCAGCGTCGGGCACCAGGCCGGACGTGCGGCACTTGATGTTGAAGAACCGCTCGGCTCCCATGTCGGAGCCGAACCCAGCCTCGGTGACCAGGTACTCGCCCCCGTGGATGCCGATGAGGTCGGCCACCACCGACGAGTTGCCGTGGGCGATGTTGCCAAACGGCCCGGAGTGGACGAGGACGGGCGTGTTCTCGAGGGTCTGCAACAGGTTCGGCTTGATGGCGTCGCGCATGACGACGGTCATGGCGCCGGCCGCCTTGAGCTGCTCGGCGGTCACCGGCTCGCCGGCGCCGGTGTAGCCGACGACGATGCGACCGAACCGCTGGCGCAGGTCACGCAGCGAGGTGGCGAGGGCGAGGACCGCCATCACCTCGGACGCCGCCGTGATGTCGAAGCCGGTCTGGCGGGGGGTGCCGTCCTCGCGGCTGCCGAGGCCGCTGACGATGGTGCGCAGCGAGCGGTCGTTGACGTCGAGGACGCGCTTCCAGGTGATGCCGTGCGGGTCGAGACCCAGCTCGTTGCCGGAGTAGAGGTGGTTGTCGACCATAGCGGCCAGCAGGTTGTTGGCCGCGGTGACGGCGTGCAGGTCGCCGGTCAGGTGGAGGTTGAGGTTCTCGAAGGGGACCACCTGGCTGTAGCCGCCGCCCGCCGCTCCCCCCTTGATCCCGAAGGTTGGGCCCATGGAGGCCTGGCGGATGGCGATGGTGGCCCGCCGGCCGATGCAGGCCAGGGCCTGGCCGAGGCCGATGGTGGTCGTCGTCTTGCCCTCGCCCAGCGGGGTGGGGGTGACGGCGGTGACGACCACGTAGCGGGCCGACGGCCGGTCGGCCAGGGCCCCGACGGCGTCGAGGCGCACCTTGGCCACGTACTCGCCGTAGGGCTCGAGGAGATCGGGGGCGATCCCCATCTGCGCCGCCAGCTCGGCGATCGGGCGGAGGGTGGCGCGCCGCGCGATCTCAATGGCCGGAGGCAGGGACACCGGGCTGATCATGCCAGACGATCCCTGGTGGTAGACCCGGCCGGCCTGATCTAATACCCCTGGGGGGTATAGTCCGGGTATGTACGACGACAACCTCTCCCCCGCCGATCCGGCCGCCCCCTCGCCTACCGCCACTCCCACTCCCGGCTACGCCGACGACAAGACCGCCGTCCTCACGCGCCTGCGCCGCGTCGAGGGGCAGGTGCGCGGGCTCCAGCGGATGGTCGAGGACGACCGCTACTGCATCGAGGTGTTGGAGCAGATCTCCGCAGCCAGCCGCGCCCTGCAGGCCGTCGCGCTCCAGTTACTGGAGGACCACATGGCCCACTGTGTGGCCGATGCCGTGCGGGCCGGCGGTGACGTGGCCGAGGAGAAGCTGGCCGAGGCGTCGGCCGCCGTCGGGCGGCTCGTCCGGTCGTGACCGTCCTGCTCGACCTGGTCCGGGCCGGCCGCGAGGCGCTCGGCATGCTCTGGCTGACGCTGTGGCCGCTGATCCTCGGCTTCACGCTGGCCGGCGCGGTCCAGGCCTTCTCCCGGCGCTCGTCGCTCCAGCGGCACCTCGGCTCGCACCGGCCGGGACCGGTCGTGCGCGCCTCGGGCCTCGGCATGGCCTCGTCCTCGTGCTCCTACGCCGCCGCCGCGGTGGCTCGCTCGCTGGTCGCCCGGGGCGCCGACTTCGTGACAGCCATGGTGTTCATGTTCGCCTCGACCAACCTCGTGATCGAGCTCGGCATCGTCCTTGCCGTCCTCATCGGCTGGCAGTTCGCCGCCGGCGAGCTGGTCGGCGGCATCGTCATGATCGCGCTGCTGGCCACGTTCGGTGCGCTGTGGCTGCGGGGACGGGTGGTCGTCGAGGCCCAACGGCGGGCCGGAGACAAAGGTGCCGGGTCGGACGAGGTGCCCGCCAGCCCGCGCACGCGGGCCGGCTGGTCGGAGGCGGCGCGCTACACCATGGGCGACCTGCGCATGGTGCGTCGGGAGCTGCTCATCGGCTACGGCATCGCGGGGCTGTTGGCCGTGGTCGTGCCGGCGGACGTGTGGCGGGCGGTGTTCGTCAGCGGCCACGGGTTCTGGACCAGCCTGGAAAACGCCGTGGTCGGCCCCCTCGTCGCCCTGGTGGCGTCGGTGTGCTCCATCGGGAACGTCCCGCTGGCTGCGGCGCTGTGGGCGGGAGGCATTTCGTTCGGCGGGGTGATCGCCTTCGTGTTCGCCGACCTGATCGCGTTCCCTCTCCTTCTCGTCTACCGCCGCTACTACGGCACGGCCATGGCCCTCCGCATGCTGCTCGTGTTCTGGGCCGTGATGTCGGCCGCCGGCCTGGCCACCGAGTACATCTTCCGAGGGGCCGGTCTCGTGCCGTCGTTGCACCGCGCCGTGCCGGCGGGTTCGCTCTCGTTCGGGCCGACGACCGTGCTCAACGTCCTCTTCCTCGGCCTCCTGGTCGGCCTGTACCTGCTGTCACGGCGGCCCGCGCTCGGGTCGACGGCGGTGGACCCGGTGTGCGGCATGCAGGTGCGCACCGCCGACGCGCCGGCGTCCTCGAAGCGCGACGGGGAGCCGGTCTTCTTCTGCTCCGAGCGCTGCCGGGACCGCTTCACCGCGGCGGCGGCGGCCGTGCCCAGTCAGTAGCCTCGGAGCAGGCGCTCGCCCGCCCGACCGGTGGGCCGCCCAGAGAGGAACGGTGCCATGCCCAAGACCGACGGAGTCTTCATCTACATCGGGACCTACGCCAGCGAGGTCGACGCCCGTGCCGACTACGACATAGTGAAGGACCTCCACTCCATGGGCGCGGTGGGCACGTACGACGCCGCCGTCATCACGAAGGACGAGAACGGCAAGGTGCACGCCAACAAGGACGAAACGACCACGCGCCACGGGGCCTGGGGCGGGGCCGGAGTGGGGGCGCTGATCGGCATCTTGTTCCCGCCGTCCATCATCGGCTCGGCCATCGTCGGCGCCGCCGTGGGCGGGGTCAGCGGCCATCTCTGGAAGGGAATGTCCCGGGCCGACGTCAAGGAGTTCGGCGATGTCATCGACTCCGGCGAGGCCGCGCTGGTCATCGTCGGCGAAACGACAATAGAGGCTTACCTCGAGAAGGCGGAGCTGAAGGCACAGAAGCGGGTGGCCAAGGAGCTCAAGCTCGACAAGGGCCAGATCGACGCCGCGGTGCAGGAGGCAGCCAAGTCGATCTCCTCCTGAGCGGGCCGGGCCGGGCCGGGCCTGGGCAGCGCGGGGCCGGGTAGCGTCACGGCCACTCGGCGCCCCGTCGGTGTCGCTCGCCGAAAACCATGATCGTCCTCCACATCCTGTCTCTGCTCTTCGGTACGGTCGTGATGTTGGCGGTTCTGGGTTCGGCACTGAAGACGGTGGTCCTGCCGCAAGAGGGCTTTGCTCGTCTGTCCCAAGCGGTGTTCGCCCTGGTGTACCGGTTGCTGGTGCACCGTTGGAGTTCGGACGCGCGCAGCCGGGCCCTGCAGCGGCTGTACGCACCGGTGTCGCTGGTGACCCTTCCCTTGGTGTGGATGATCCTCATGGCCATCGCGTTCACCTTCATCTTCTGGGGAACCGGCTCGGTCGGCCTGGAGAAGGCATTCGAGTTCAGTGGGTCGTCCCTGACCACGCTGGGCTTCGCCGAGCCGGACACGACGGCCCGAATCTGGATCGCCTTCATTGAGGCGGTCATCGGGCTCGGGCTGGTCGCCCTCCTCATCAGCTACCTGCCGACCATCTTCTCGGCCTACAACGCGCGGGAGCGGGGCATCATCAACTTGCGGCCGGTGGCAGGTTCACCGGCCGTGGCCACCGACCTGTTGCTGAACCTGCAGCGCATCGGCCTGCTCGACAGCCTGGATTTCTGGCGCAACCAGGCCGACTGGATGCTCGACATCGAGCAGACACACACGGCCTTCCCCACCTTGACCTTCTTCCCAGAGACCAACGACGACCACGCCTGGGTAGCGACACTTGGCGCGTTGCTGGACGCGGCGGCCCTGGTCGCCTCGGCGTCCGAAACTCAGGCGGGCGAGGCGTTCGCAGACCTGGAGAAGGGTCCGCTCATGGCCCTCGTCTACGGCGTGCCCGGCGTCACCCGGGTGGCCCGGGCAGCCAACGTCCCACTGCCTGTGCCCACGAGGGTTCAGGAGCTCGCGGATCACTACGGGGAGCCGGCGCCTGCCATCAGCATCCGGCGGGAAGAGTACGAAGCCGCCATGGCGTCGTTGACGCCCATCGTCGTCGTGCCAGCGGGGCAGGAAGAGGAAGCCTGGCGACGGTTCGCGTGGATCCGCTCGGCCTACGACCCGCCGCTGCGTGCCTTGGCCGGTTTGACCAAGGCGCCGCCCGCACCCTGGACGACCGACCGGCCGGCCAAGGTTGGGAGGCCTCGCTTCCTGCGGCGGCGACCGCTCCAGGTCGACTGGACGGCCAACATGGTGGGGGCGGCCACCGGGCCCGGGGCGGCCCCAGCTACAGGTGGCTGAAACCGCCTGACTCCTCCTTCGTCATGGGCACGGTGACGGGGTGGCGGTCGAAGTGGGCGATGGCATGTGTCATGTCGTCGAGCAGGATGCCCGCCAGGTCCCGGCTGACGCCCTGACGCACCAGGATGCGCTGGACCGAGATGTCGGCGACGGACCCGGTCAACGGATAGGCCGGCACCTGCCAGCCCCGCGTCCGCAGGCGGTCGGCGACGTCATAGAGCGTGTAGCCCGGGTCTTCGCCCTCTCGAATGCGCCAGGCCACCGAGGGGATCCCCGTGAGAGGGTCGGAGTCGCACAGCAGCTCGAACGGTCCGAGCTTTACGATCTCCGCCGCCAAGAACTGGCCGGTGTTGTAGCAGGCGGTGTGCACGTTGCGGTAGCCGTTCGTCCCCAGGCGGATGAAGTTGTAGTACTGGGCAACGATCTGGCCGGCGGGCCGCGAGAAGTTGATCTGAAAGACCGGCATGTCCCCGCCGAGGTAGGTCACGTGGAAGATGAGGTCGTCGGGCAGCTCCGCCGTGTCACGCCACAGGACCCAGCCCACACCCAGGGGCGCCAGCCCGAACTTGTGCCCCGAGGTGCTGATCGACTTGACCCGCGGGACCCGGAAGTCCCAAAGGATGTCCGGAGCGGTGAAGGGGGCCAGGAACGCCCCGCTCGCTCCGTCCACGTGGATGTCGATATCGAGGCCCGTGTCCTCCTGGAGCTTGTCGAGCGCCTCGGAGAGCTGGAGCACCGGCTCGTAGGCGCCCGTGTAGGTCACACCGAAGGTCGGCACCACCATGATGGTGTTCTCGTCGACGCGCTCGAGCATCTGCTCCACGTCCATGCAGTAACGACCGGGGGACATGGGGATCTCGCGCATCTCGATGTCCCAGTACTTGGCGAACTTGTGCCAGACCACCTGGACGGGCCCACACACCATGTTGGGCGACTCGGTCGACTTCCCCTCCGCCTTACGCTTGGCCCGCCAGCGCCATTTGGCCGCCATGCCACCGAGCATGCAGGCCTCCGAGGACCCGATGGCCGAGCAGCCGACGGGGTCCTCGGTGGTAGGTGCGTTCCACAGGTGGGCCAGGATCGAGACGCAGCGGCGCTCGATCTCGGCCGTCTGGGGGTACTCGTCCTTGTCGATGAGGTTCTTGTCGATGCAGAGGTCCATCAACTTGTGGACCTCCGGCTCCTCCCATGTCTGGCAGAAGGTCGCCAGGTTCTGGCGCGCGTTGCCGTCGAGGAGCAGCTCGTCGGAGATCGCCTGGTACGCCTCGGCCGGCGGCATCTCGTCGGAAGGGCAATGGTGCGACGGGAGGCCGAGCCGCATGTCCCGGTCGGCGTAGAGCGAATCGAGCAGCCCGTCCCGGACCGTCTCCCTCTTGTGCAAGGGCATGGCAATGCCTCCTGTGGGCTCGGTGCAGCGGTTGGCCCACCGTACCGGTGCACGATGGCGCGAGCGACCGCGAGTCCACGGGACGGTTCAGGAATCGGTGGCGACGCCGCGACGCGGCGCCCCTGCGCTCAGCTCGCGAGCAGCTGGAGGCGCGTCGGGCCTGTCCGCTGGCGGATGTGGACCCGCCGCGCGTGGGGCCGGGCCACCGGGGCACGGCGGACGGGCGTTTCGGAACGGTCGGCCAGCTTCGAGCGAAGCTGGCGCAGCGCCTTCGTGTGGATCTGGCACACCCGGCTCTCGGTGACGCC
>DATNLP010000323.1:0-6918 GCA_035602795.1 Acidimicrobiales bacterium
TTGCCTCTGCGCGTACCACCATCACCTGATCCACTCCGAGGGTTGGACCATGTCCGGGGACGCCAACGCAGAGCTCACTTTCGTCGGCCCGAGCGGCCGGGTCATGACCTCGCGCCCGTCGCCGTTGTGGAACAGGGTGACTGCCCCTGCGGTCCGACGTGCCGGGGCCAACTTCGCGGCCAAGGGCGGGGCGAAGACGGAGAAGGATGCTTAGAGGTGGTTGGCCTCGGCCCGACGCCACGGGCCGGACCGGCCACCTGCCTTCTCCCACAGTGCCAGGTGTTCAATCGTCATCGTGCGGTCGGATGACTTGCACATGTCGTAGACCGTGAGGGCGGCCACGGCGCAGGCCGTCATGGCTTCCATTTCGACTCCCGTGCGGTCCACCGTCTCGACCTGCGCCTCGACCTCGACGTAGTCGTCGCCGATCGAGAAATTGACGGCGATGGAGCCGACGAGCACGGGGTGGCACATCGGGATCAGCTCGGCCGTCCGCTTGGCCGCCTGGATGCCCGCTATCCGGGCCGCGGCCAGGACGTCGCCCTTGGTGATGGCGTTGTTGGCCACCTGGGTCGTCGTTTCGGGCAGCATCGAAACCCGGCACCGGGCCAGGGCTCGGCGATGCGTGGGCTCACGGGGCGTGACATCGACCATGCGGGCGCCGCCCAGCGGGTCGAGATTGGCCAGCATTCGGTCGGACACGGGAAGGAAGTCTACGGCCTGCGATGGTCGCCGTCCGGCGCCCCTACCCTGCCCGGACGGGTAGACTTGGCACTCAAGGGCAGCGAGTGCCAACCAGTCCCCGGGAGGAGACCATTGCCGACCTACGAATACGCCTGCACGGCGTGCGGGCACCGGCTCGAGGCCGTCCAGAGCTTCTCTGACGAGCCTTTGAGCGAATGCCCCGAGTGCGGGAGCGCGCTGCGCAAGGTCTACGGCGCCGTGGGCATCGTCCTCAAGGGCAGTGGCTTCTACAAGACCGACTCGCGGGCTGCGGCCAACGCCAACGGCAACGGGAACGGGAAGAAGTCCGAGACGACCTCAGATGACTCCTCGACGACCAAGAAGGAGTCCTCTTCGTCTTCGTCCTCGTCTTCCGACTCTGGCTCGAGCGGCGGCGACGGCTCGGCCGCCAAGAAGGACGACAGCTCGGCCAAGAAGGGCGCCGGCTCGGCCAAGAAGGACGCCAAGCCGGCGGACAGCACCGCCAGCTGAGGGAGAGGGTTACTCGCCGCTGAGCTGCATGTCGGCGACGGCGAGGGTCTGGCCCGCCGCCGCGCCGGGCAGCCAGCGCAAGTCGTTGCCGATCGCGACGACCGATTGGAGCATGCGCTGCAAGGTCGAGGCGACGGTGGCCTCCCGCACAGGCTCGGCCAGCGCCCCATTGCGGATCATGAGGCCCTCAGCTCCGACCGAGAAGTCGCCACTCACCGGGTTCACCCCCGAGTGGATGCCCGAGACCGACTGCACGTAGAGGCCTTCGGAGACGGCGGCCAGGATCTGCTCGGCGCCGAGATCACCGGGCGACAGGATGAGGGCCCGGCAACCGGCTGATGGGGTGCCGGCGAAACCGCCCCGCATGGCCGACCCGGTCGATGGCATGCCGGCCCGGCGCCCCGAGACGGTGTCGAACACGAACATGCGCAGGAAACCGTCGGAGATCAGCACGTTGCGCCGGCAGGCGAGTCCTTCGCCGTCGTGCGACGCCGCGCCGTAGGCCCGGGTGTCGGTCGGGTCGTCGACCAGGGTAACCGAGCTCGCCGCCACTTCTTCGCCAATGCGGCCGGCAAAGAAGGAGCGTCCCTTGACGACCGCCTCGCCTGACAAGGCGGAGGCGACGACGCTCAGGAGCGTCGAGACCACGCGCGGATCGAAAACCACGGTGCAGCGGCCCGAGCGGGGCTTGGTGGCGCCGAGCATCCGGATGGCCCGCATCACGGCGTCGTCCATGGCCTCGTCGGGAACAAGCTCTCCGGGCCCACGCGCGACGCTGAAGCCAGCGCCCGTCTGCGTCTCCGCGCCCTCCCCGGCGATGGCATCCACCGACAGGAAGGCGTTCGTGCGCCGTCTCCACGACGAGATGCCGGTCGTGGAGACGAGCGCCACCTCCACTCGGCTGTCCGAGTAGTCGGCCGACGACACCTGCCGCACCCGCGGGTCGGCCTGCCGGGTCGCTCGCTCCAGCTCGACCGCCAGGGCCACCTTCTTCTCCATCGGCGTCGATGCCACGCCGTCGTCCCACAGGTCGAGTTCGGTGGCGGCCACCCCGTCGGGCTCGGCCAGCACCATGTCAGGGTCCGGAGTGGCGAACCGGGCGTTGTCGCGGGCGTCGGCCAGGGTGGCGGCGATGACGTCGCGATCGAGCGAGCCGGCCCAGGCGAAGCCCATCCGGGTTCCCTCGTCGCCCTTCCCGTCGACCAAGACACGGATGCCCACGCCCGAGGAATCGGCAGAGGTCAACGACTCCACCTCGCCCTCGTACGCCCGCACGTCGGTCTCGGTGCCCCGCGTGACGTACACCTCCAGACCCTCGCCGTCGCGGGCCTGGGCGACCACCGACGTGGCCAGCTCCAAAAGGTCGTCGGTGCTGCTCACGCCGTACCTCCGAGCGTGATGCCGGTGATGCGCAGCGTGGCCTGCCCGCAGCCGACGGGCACGGACTGTCCGTCCTTGCCGCAGGTGCCGGGCGTCATGTCGAAGTCGGTCGCCACCGCGTCGATGCGCCGCAGCACTTCGGGGCCGTTGCCGATCAGGTTTGCGTCGCGCAGCGGCTCGGTGATGCGCCCGTTCTCGATCAGGTAGGCCTCCGTGGTGCCGAAGACGAAGTCACCCGTGGCGGTGTTGACCTGTCCGCCGCCGAGCTTCTTCACGTAGACGCCGGAAGGGGTCTGGGCCACGATCTCGTCGGGGTCCTCGGCGCCGGCCAGCAGGAAGGTGTTGGTCATGCGGACCATCGGCAGGTGCTGGTAGCTCTGGCGGCGGCCGTTGCCCGACGACTTCCTTCCTTCCTTGCGCGCCCGGAGCCAGTCCCACATGTAGTCGGTCAGCACGCCGTTCTCGATCAGGACGTTACGGCCGGGGAGGAACCCCTCATCGTCGACGGCGAAGTTGCCCCACTCACCCAGCACGGTGCCGTCGTCGACCAGGGTGACCAGCGGACTGGCCACCAGCTCGCCGACGCGTCCGGTGTAGACCGAGGCGTCCTTGAGGATGTGGTCGGCTTCGAGGCCGTGCCCGCACGCTTCGTGGAAAAGGATGCCGCCGCTGCCCCCGGCCAGCACGATGGGCACCTCACCCGAGGGTGCCGGGCGGGCGGAGAGCTTGGTCAGGGCACGGGCGGCGGCACGCTCGGCGGCCTCCTCGACGGAGTGGCGGTCGAAGATCTCGTACCCCTCTGTACGGGCCAGCGACTCGTATCCGGTTTGCATGCCCGTGTCGCCGTTGGCGACGCAGGACACGTTGAACCGGGTCCGTATTTGGTCGTCCTGGGCCAGCAAGCCGTCGGAGTTGGCGATGAGGACCCGGCGGCGGCTGTCGCCGCAGCCCACCGACACCTGGGAGATGGCGGAGCCCGACGAACGGGCGGCTTCGTCGGCCCGGGTCAGGAGCTCGAGCTTGCGCGCCTTGTCGACCGAGTCCGGCAGCGTCCGGTCGCCCGGCCCGTGGAAGGAGCCGGGGCCAAGGGCAACCGTGCGTACCCCGGGGCCGCCCTGGCGGGCCACGGCGGCGGCCGCCTGGGCGGCGGCCACCAGTCCCGGCTCGCTCAGGTCCGCCGTGTGCGCGAATCCCGTCGTCTCGCCGTCGACGACCCGGATCCCGGCCCCGCGCGAGCGCCCCGAGGAGAGCTCCTCGATCCGGCGGTCATCGAGCATGGCCGCGGCCGTCACGGCGTCCTCGGCGAAAACCTCCGCCATGTCACCACCCCCGACCAGAGCGGCGGAGAGCACGCGTTCGAGCACGTCAGGGTCAATAAGAGCAGTGTCGGTCACGGCGGTATCGTAATCGTCGTGCCCGACCGCTCATCCGACACGCAGCCGGCCGCGGGGCACGGGCCACACGCGGGGTTGAGCGCCCAGCTCGAGCTGACGGTGGCGGAGAGCGACACGGCGGAGTACTTCCGCTCCGGCGACGTCCCCGTTCTGGCGACGCCCCGACTGATCGCGCTGTGCGAGGAGGCCACCTGCCGCGCCACCGACGGCCACCTGACGCAGGCCCAGGCGAGCGTCGCCACTCGGGTGCAGTTCGACCACCTGGCTCCGGTGGCCATGGGAGGAGTCGTGCTGGCCGAGGCGACGCTGGTCAAGGTGGAGGGCCGGCGCCTTACCTTCACCGTGTCCGCCGCACGACTCGAGGGAGACGGTGGCGGGCTGGTGGGTGCCGGGCGGGTCACCCGGGTCGTCCTCGACCGCGCCGCGTTCTTGGCCAAGGCGGGCGCGACGGACAACTCCTGAGCGCGAACCCGGCCATCCTGATCCGTCGGACACGGCGGCCGGGGGGACGGCGGCCGGGGGCGGTAGGGCGACGGTGACCGGGGCAGCGCGGAACACCCGGCCGATGGCGGACGCAGGACCGGTGGTGGCGACCTTTCTCACCTTCGGGCTGTTCTGGGGCAGCTGGGCCGTCATGCTGTTCTACATCCAGCACTCGTACGGGCTGAGCGACGGGCAGCTGGGTGTGGTGCTGGCCGTCGCGGTGGCAGTGGCGGGCGCATCGAGCGCCGTGACGGCTCACCTGGCCGACCGCGTCGGGGCCCGGCGCCTGCTGTGGATCGCGCTCTTTGCGTGGTCCGCGCTGTTGTGCCTGCTGGCGCTGACCGAGGCGCGATGGGTCTTCGAGCTCGTGCTCGTGCCCACCATGATCGCCGGGGGCAGCATCGACACGGCGATGAACGCCGAAGCGTCCCACCGGCTCATCGGCAACCCATCCGCACTGGTGCGGCTGCACGCGTTGTTCAACACCGGCGCGCTGTGCGGCGCCGCCGCCGCCGGTCTGATCATCCACGCCGGTGTGTCGTGGCGCTGGATCTGGCCGGGCATCGCCGTGGTCGGTCTGGCGGTCGGGGTGTGGGCCGCCGTCACCGATTCCGGCACGCCGTTGGCGACGGCCACGTCCGCAGAAGGAGAAGGACCGTTGGAGGCCGGGACGAGACATCCGTTGCGGCGTTTGCGCCGGGACGGCCTCCTGGTGTTGCTGGCGGTGTTCGCACTGGCCGAAGTGACGGAGGGCGGCGTGGACACGTGGGGCGTGCTGTACCTGCGCAACCACCTGGCCACGGGCGTCCTGCTGGGGGCGGGCGCCTATGTGGTCGGGCAGCTGATGGCGGTGACGACGCGCGGGGCGGGCAGCCCGCTGCTCGGACGGCTGTCGACGCGCCACGCGCTCATCACGGGCGGGTGTGTGGCCGGGGCGGGGATCTTGCTCGAGTCGCTCTCGTCGCTGTCGGGTGTGGCCGCGCTCGGGCTGGCGCTCGGCGCCGGCGGCGCGTCGTTGTTCTGGCCGCTCGTCATGTCCACCGTGAGCCGGCTGGCCACCCAGGTGGTCAGTGCGGTGGGGACGTTCACCGCGGCGGGCTACATCGGTTGGGTGGCCGGGGCGCCGATTGTGGGGTGGGTCTCGCAGACGGTGGGGCCGGCCCACGGGCTGCAGGTCCTGGCTGCGGCCTCATTCGGCGTGGCCGTCTGCACGCTTTTCACGCCGGCCGCGGCAGGCCGGAGCGGGGTTGCACGAAGTGCCGTCGCAGGGGGCGCCGAGTAGCGTGGAGTTACCGCCATGATCCTCCTGCACAGCATCGAGACACCGGCCGACGTCAAGGGCCTCAACGACGAAGAGCTCGTCCAATTGTGCGAGGAGATCAGGTCGTTCATCGTCGACACGGTGACGACCACGGGCGGTCATCTGGGGTCCAACCTGGGCGCTGTCGAGCTGACTCTGGCGTTGCACCGGGTGTTCGACTCGCCCCGCGACGTGATCCTGTGGGACACCGGCCACCAGGCCTACGTGCACAAGCTGCTGACCGGGCGGCGCTTCGGGTTCAAGAACCTACGACAGGCCGGCGGGATGAGCGGCTATCCCAACCGGGCCGAGTCCGAGCACGACTGGATCGAGAACAGCCACGCCTCGACGGCGCTGTCCTACGCGCACGGCATCGCCAACGGCTTCGAGTTGCGGGGCCTGGACGACGAGCGTCGGGTGGTGGCCGTGGTGGGCGACGGCGCGTTGACCGGCGGGATGGCTTACGAGGCGCTCAACAACCTCGGCCACTCGGGGCGGCGGGTGGTCATCGTGTTGAACGACAACGGACGTTCGTACGCGCCGACGGTGTCGCACCTGTCGCAGTCCTTGACGTCGCTGCGGCTGAACCCGACGTACACGGCGGCCCGGGAGCGCCTGCGCCTGCGGCTGCGAGAGTTGCCCGTGTTGGGCGAGCTCGCCTACTCGGGCGCGCACTCGGTGACGTCGGCTTTGCGGGAGATGGTGGCGCCGCACACCTTCTTCGAGGCATTGGGGGTGCGCTACGCCGGCCCGATCGACGGCCACGACATCGAGCACATGGAACAGGCCTTCCACCACGCCGCCGAGTGGGACGGCCCGATCGTCGTGCACGTGCTGACGCAGAAGGGCCGGGGGTACGCCCCAGCCGAGGAGGACGACGTGCAGCGCCTGCACGACGTCAAGGCTCCCAAGAGCGGGACGGTGGCGCTCGAGAACACGGTGGGCAGCTCGGTCGGCATGGCGGTCGGCGGTTCGACGGTGACCGACACCGGCGGCGTGGCCTCGCCGGGCTCGGTGCCCGACGCGGCGGTCGACGAGTTGCCGTCGCGGGCGGCCACGTACGGCGACGCCTTCTCTCGTGCCCTGCTGACGCTGGCCGAGGAGGACCCGCGGGTGGTGGCGCTGACGGCCGCCATGCCCGGGCCG
>DATNLP010000328.1:0-15318 GCA_035602795.1 Acidimicrobiales bacterium
GATCTCGGCATCGAGGACGTTGCCCACGTCCTCGGCGGTGAGCGGCTCGAAGTAGAGCCGATCGGAGGTGTCGTAGTCGGTCGAGACGGTCTCGGGATTGCAGTTCACCATCACCGTCTCGTAGCCGGCCGCCCGCAGGGCCATCGAGGCGTGGACGCAGCAGTAGTCGAATTCGATCCCCTGACCGATCCGGTTGGGACCCGACCCGAGTATGACGACCCGCCGGCGTCCGCTGGGCGGGACCTCGTCCTCGTCCTCGTAGGTGGCGTAGTGATACGGGGTCCGCGCCGCGAACTCGGCCCCACAGGTGTCGACGGTCTTGAAGGTGGCCCGCACGCCCAGGGCGAGTCGCTCGGCCCGAACCTCGTCGGCACTGCCGCCCCGCAGGTAGGCCAGCTGGGCATCGGAGAACCCGAGCCGCTTGGCCCGGCGAAAGTCGGACGCCTCCAGCTCCGGTCGACCCGTCAGGCGGAGCCGCTCGGCCGAGATGCGCGCCAGCTGCCCCAGGAACCACGGGTCGATGCCGGTGCGCGCCGCCAGCTCGTCCACGGTGGCCCCGCGACGCAACGTCGCCTCGAGCTCGAAGACCCGGTCGGGCGTGGCCACGCCGACCCGCTCGAGCAGTTCCTCGTCGGACAACGCGTCGAGGGCGACCTCGGCGGGGTCCGCGTTGAGCCCGGTCCTCCCCTGCTCGAGGGAGCGCAACGCCTTCTGGAGGGACTCGCAGAACGTCCGCCCGATGGCCATCACCTCGCCGACCGACTGCATGCGCGTCCCCAGACGGGCATCGGCCCCCGGCAGCTTCTCGAAGGCCCAGCGCGGCACCTTGGTGACCACGTAGTCGATGGTGGGCTCGAACGACGCCGGCGTCGCCCGGGTGATGTCGTTGGGGATCTCGTTCAGCAGGTAGCCCACGGCCAGACGCGCCGCGATCTTGGCGATGGGAAAGCCGGTCGCCTTGGACGCCAGTGCGGACGAGCGCGAGACGCGGGGGTTCATTTCGATGATGACGCGTCGCCCCGTGGCCGGGTCGACGGCGAACTGCACGTTGGAGCCACCCGTCTCGACGCCGACCCGCCGCAGACAGGCGAAGGCGTCGTCCCGCATGGCCTGGTACTCGACGTCGGTCAACGTCTGCGCCGGCGCCACCGTGATGGAGTCGCCGGTGTGCACGCCCATGGGGTCGAAGTTCTCGATGGAGCAGACGACGACGCAGTTGTCAGCCCCGTCGCGCATGACCTCGAGCTCGAACTCCTTCCACCCGGCGATGGACTGCTCCACCAGGATCTGCCCGACGGGGCTGGCCGCCAGACCCTCGGCGGCCAGGCGCGAGAACGCCGCCGCGTCCGGGGCGATGCCGGTGCCCTTGCCGCCGAGGATGAAGCTCGGCCGCACCATGATCGGGTACCCGATCTCCTCCGCGATCTCCTCCGCCTCGCGCAGCGAGTGCGCGAAGCCCGAACGCGGCACTTCGAGCCCGATGCTCTCCATGGCCACCTTGAACTGGTCGCGGTCCTCGGCGGTGGCGATGGCCTCGGGCAGGGCCCCGATCACCTCGACGCCGTAGCGCTCCAGCACGCCCAGCTCGACCAGGCGCATGGTCAAGTTGAGGGCCGTCTGCCCACCCAGGGTGGGCAGCAGCGCGTCGGGCCGCTCCTTCTCGATGATGGCCGCCAGCACCTCGGGCTCGAGCGGCTCGACGTAGGTGCGGTCCGCCGTCCCGGGGTCCGTCATGATGGTGGCCGGGTTGGAGTTGGCCAGGACGACCCGGTAGCCCTCCTCGGTCAGGACGCGGCAGGCCTGGGTGCCCGAATAGTCGAACTCACAGGCCTGGCCGATCACAATCGGCCCCGACCCGATGACGAGGATCGACCGCAAGTCGTCGCGGCGCGGCATCGGCTTTCCTCCGCCCGCTCAGCGCGCCCCGGCGCGCCCGGAACGGGTGGGATGGGCGAGCATCAGCTCGCGAAAGGCGGAGAAGAGGTAGCGCGCGTCGTGGGGCCCGGGCGCCGCCTCGGGGTGGTACTGCACGGAGAAGGCGGGCGCCGTCAGCGCACGGAACCCTTCGACCACGCCGTCGTTGAGGTTGACGTGCGTCGTCTCGGCGTCGGGGATGGAGCCGGCCGCCACCGCGTAGTTGTGGTTCTGGCTGGTGATCTCGACCACCCCGGACTCGAGCTGCTGCACCGGGTGGTTGGCGCCGTGGTGGCCGAAAGGCAGCTTGTACGTCGACCCGCCGAGCGCCGTGGCCAGAATCTGGTGGCCCAGGCAGATGCCGAAGATGGGTACCCGCCCCACCAGGTCGGCCACGGCCGCGGTCGGTCCGCCCAGCGCGGCCGGGTCGCCCGGCCCATTGGAGAGGAAGACGCCGTCGGGATCGAGCGCCAGCGTTTCGCCGGCCGTGGTGCCCGCCGGCACCACCGTCACCGTGCCCAGCGTCGTGAGGAGGTCGACCATGGTGGTCTTGACCCCGAAGTCGTAGGCCACGATGCGCAGCGCCGGGTTCCCGTCGCCCGAGGCCGGGTGGACGTGCGGTGCCGCGGTCGTCACGCCCGACACCAAGTCCAGGCCGTCGGTCCCTGTGGCGGCCGCCGCCGCGGCCCGCAGCTCGCGCTCGGGAGCGGTCCCGAAGGCGCAGGGCACCGCGCCGGCCGTCCGCACGTGCCGGGCCAGCCGGCGTGTGTCCACCCCGGTGAGCGCCGGCACGCCGTGGCGGCGCAGGAAGGGCTCGAGCGCTTCGGTGGCGCGCCAGTTCGACGGGGTGTCGGCCAGGTCGCACACCACCACGCCGCGGCAGTGCGGCACGGCCGCCTCGTCGTCGGCTGCGTTGGTGCCGTAGTTCCCGATGTGCGTGCTCGTGAAGGAGATCACCTGTCCGGCGTACGACGGGTCGGTGATCACCTCCTGGTAGCCGCTCATGGCCGTGTTGAAGACCAGCTCACCGGTGGCCACCGGGACGCTCGCCCCGGCCGCCTCTGCGACGAACACGGCGCCGTCGGCCGTGACCAACAGGGCAGGAGCCCTGTCCCCGTTCCGCGGTGTCGGGTCGCTCACCGCTGCGCCGTGGCGTCGATCACGACCGGCTCGCCCCGCAGCACTGTGTGGCGCACCGCGCCCTGGAACGTGCGGCCGGCGTAGGGCGTGTTGCGGCTGCGGCTGGCCAGTCTCCCGGCCTCGACCACCGTCGTGGCGGCGGGATCGAACACGCACAGGTTGGCCGTCGCGCCCGCCTCGACCGGCCCGCCGTGGGCGCTGTGGCCGGCCGGGCGCGCGTCGGTGGCGGTGAGACGGGCGATGGCGGCGGGCTGCGCACTCATGAGGGCGAACACCCGCGCCGCCCCCAGCTGCGGGGACAGCACCTCCCACGCGACGAGCAGCGCCGTCTGCAGCCCGAGCATCCCCGGCGGGGCCTGGTCGAAGGGGAGATCTTTCGCCTCAGGTGCGTGCGGTGCGTGGTCGGTGGCGACGGCGTCGATGGTGCCGTCGCACAAGCCGGCCACCACCGCGGCCACGTCCTCGTCGGTGCGCAGCGGCGGGTTGACCTTGAAGACCGGGTCGTATCCGGCGCACAGGGCGTGGGTGAGGAGCATGTGGTGCGGGGCCGCCTCCGCGGTCACCGCCAACCCCTCCGCCTTGGCCCGTCGCACCAGGTCGACCGAGCCCGCCGTCGAAAGGTGCAGGAAGTGCACCGGCGCGCCGGTCAGCCGGGCCAGCGCGATGTCGCGCGCCACCATGGCCTCCTCGGCGGCCGCCGGCATGCCGGGGATGCCGAGCCGGCCCGACCAGGACCCCTCGTGCATGGCGCCGCCGCCGGCCAGAGCCGCGTCCTCGCAGTGCTGGGCCAGGGTCACGCCGAGCCCCTTGGCGTAGTCGAGCGCCCGGCGCATCAGCGCGCCGTCCTGCACGCCGGCGCCGTCGTCGGTGAAGAGGGTCACGCCCAGATCGGCCAGCTCGCCCATGGGCGCCAGCGCGACGCCGGCCCGGCCCACCGTGATGGCGCCGGCCACCGCCACCTCGGCCAGGCAACCCTGGCCCAAGACGAGCACCTCACGGGCCACGCCGGCCGAGTCGATCGGT
The DNA here is from genome assembly GCA_035602795.1 of Acidimicrobiales bacterium. Lineage (GTDB taxonomy): Bacteria > Actinomycetota > Acidimicrobiia > Acidimicrobiales > RAAP-2 > Bog-473. Next base: position 4,078 of record DATNLP010000328.1, read on the forward strand.
GGCTCCGTGTTGGGCATGGCCACCAGCGCCGTGTAGCCCCCGAGGGCGGCGGCGCGGGCGCCCGACTCGACCGTCTCCGCCTCCTCCCGGCCAGGTTGGCGCAGGTGGGTGTGCAGGTCGACCAGCCCCGGTCCGACCAGGCAACCCGACGCGTCGAGGACGGTGGCGCCCGACGGCGGGTCGACGGACTCGGCCAGCGCCAGGACCCGGTCGCCGGCCACGGCGACGTCGAGTCGCGCCGTCCCCTCGGGCCCGACGACCGTGCCGCCCCGTATCACCAGCGTGGCCTCAGGCAACGGCGGGCACCTCCCCCACACCCGGCAGCTCCCCGCCCAGGAGCAGGAAGAGGATGGCCATGCGGACCGCCACCCCGTTGCTCACCTGCTGCGTCACCACGGTGCGGGGCATGTCCGCCACGTCGGAGGCGATCTCGACGCCGCGCAGCATCGGCCCGGGGTGGGTCACGATCGCGTGGTCGGCCAGCCGCTCCACCCGGCGAGCCGTGAGGCCCCAGCGGGCGGTGTACTCACGCAGGCTGGGCACGTACGAGCCGCTCCCGCGCTCGGCCTGCAGGCGAAGCAGGGAGACGACGTCGGCGTCGCCGAGGGCGGCGTCGAAGTCGCCGGCCACCTCGACCGGCCAGCCCTCCAGCGAGGGCGGCAGCAGGCTGCCAGGCGCGGCCAGGGTGACCTGCGCGCCCAGCGCGGTGTAGGCCAGGACCTCGGAGCGCGCCACCCGGCTGTGGCGCACGTCCCCCACGATCAGCACACGCAGGCCGTCGAAGCAGTCGATGCCTAGCTCCTGGGGCGCCACGCCCTTGCGCTCGGCCAGGACCTGTCGCACCGTGAAGCAGTCGAGCAGCGCCTGGGTGGGGTGCTCGTGCCAGCCGTCGCCGGCATTGATGACCCGGGCCCGTTCGACCCAGCGCGCCACCTGGTGCGGCGCGCCCGAGGAGGAGTGGCGGATGATGACGGCGTCGATGCCCATAGCCTCGACCGTTTCCACCGTGTCGCGCAGGCTCTCGCCCTTCTTGACCGACGAGCTGGCGACGGCGAGCGAGAGGACGTCGGCCGACAGTCGCTTGGCGGCCGTCTCGAACGAGAGCCGGGTGCGCGTGGACTCTTCGAAGAAGAGGGTGGCAACGACCTTGCCGCGCAGCGTGGGCACCTTGGGCACCGATCGCCGCTCCACCTCGGCGAACGCCTCGGCGACGCGCAGGACCTCGGCGATCCCGTCGGTCCCCAGGTCGGCCACCGACAGCAGGTGCTGGCTCGTGGCCCCGGTCACTTGTCCTCCAAGGTGCCGATCCACACCCCGTCCTCGCCCACATCGACCATCTCCTCGCGGCGCGTCGGCAGGTTCTTGCCGACGTAGTCGGGGCGAATCGGGAGCTCGCGATGGCCGCGGTCGACCATGACGGCCAGTTGGATCGCCCGCGCCCGCCCGAAATCACTCAGCGCGTTGAGGGCGGCCCGGATGGTTCGCCCGGTGAAGAGCACGTCGTCGACCAGCACCACCACGCGCCCGGCCAGGTCGACCGGGATGTCGGTGACGGCCTCGGGCAGGACCGGCCGCAGCCCGATGTCGTCGCGGTAGAAGGCCACGTCCAGGCTGCCCGTGGCGATTTTGGCATCCTCGATCTGGTTGAGGATCTCGGACATCTTGGTGGCCAGGGGGACGCCGCCGGTCTGCAGGCCGACCAGCACGACGTCCTGCACACCGCCGTTGCGCTCCACGATCTCGTGCGACATGCGCGTCAGGGCGCGCTGGACATCGGCAGAAGTCAGGACTTGGGAGTGGGCCACGAACACACCCCCGAGGGGTCGCGTGTGACTGCGCTCGCGTTCGGCCACTACTCCTCCTGCCGTGTGAGCCTCACGGGACTCACTTCACGGTCAGACGAACACTCTAGCGCGGGCCGATGTCGGCGGCGATGGTGGCGAGGATGCCGTTGACGAACGCCCCGGACTCGTCGGTGGAGTACTCCTTCACCAGCTCCACCGCCTCGTCGATCACCACGGCGGTCGGCGGTCCCTCAGGGTCGAGGAGCTCGGCCACGGCCAGACGCATGGCCAGCCGGTCGATGACGGCCATGCGGTCGAGGGGCCAACCCACGGCAGCGGTGGCGATGCGCCGGTCTGCCTCCGCCCGGGTGGCCACCGCACCCTCGAGCAGCGTGCGGACGTAGGGGTCGGGCGGCACCGCCAGGCCTTCGGCCACCTCGACGGGATCCTCGCCCTTGAGCTCGGCCTCGTAGAGGAGGGACAGGGCCCGCTCGCGCTGCTGATGGCGGGGGGCGCTCTCGGTCATGTCTGGTCGCGTCCGGCGCTGCGGGTCCTGGGCTCGGCCGGCGGCCGGCGTCCCCGCCGCCGTGCCGCTAGGCCCGGGTCAGGTACTCGCCGCTGCGGGTGTCGACCTTGAGGACGTCGCCCGTGTTGACGAACAGGGGCACCTGCACCACCAGGCCGGTCTGCAGCGTGGCCGCCTTGCGGGCGCCCGAGACGCGGTCGCCCTGCATCCCCGGCTCGGTCTCGGTCACGGATAGCTCGACGGCCGCCGGCAGGTCGACGCCGACGATCTCGCCGTTGTACATCTGCAGGTTGGCCTCGTCGCCTTCCTTGAGGAAGTTGGGCGCGTCACCCAGCGAGTCGGGCGAGGCCGTCATCTGCTCGTAGGTCGTCGTGTCCATGAACACGAAGTCGGCGCCGTCGCGGTAGAGGAACTGCATGTCGCGCTTGTCGATGATGGCCTGCTCGAGCTTCTCGTCGGCGCGGTAGGTGCGCTCGATCACGGCCCCGCTGCGGACGTTCTTGAGCTTGGTGCGGACGAAGGCACCGCCCTTGCCCGGCTTGACGTGCTGGAACTCGACGACACTGAACAGGCCCTCGGGAAGATCCAGGCTCATGCCGTTCTTCAGGTCATTGGTCGAGACTGCCATGGATGTCCTTCGTGAAGCGGGTCAGGGGGCGGGCGCCGTCCTCGGTCACGACCAGGGTGTCCTCCACGCGGACGCCGCCGTGCCCGGGGACATAGACACCGGGCTCGACGGTGACGACGAAGCCGGGGGCGAGGATAGCAGTGCCCAGCTGGGACACGGTCGGGGCCTCGTGGATGTCGAGGCCGACCCCGTGGCCCGTCCCGTGCTCGAAGCGGTCGGCCCAGCCGGCGTCGGTGATGATCTGGCGGCACACGTCGTCCACCTCCTTGGCGCTGATGCCGGGACGGACCGCCCGGGCGCCGGCGGCCTGGGACGTGCGCACGACCTCGAAGATGCGGGCCAGCTCGCCTTCGGGGTCCTCACCCACGCAGAACGTCCGCGTCATGTCCGAGCGGTAGCCCTCGAAGGTGGCGCCGAAGTCGACGACGACGGGGTCGCCGGCATTGATGGACCGTCCGCCGGGGTGGTGGTGCGGCTTGGCCGAGTTCTCGCCGGCCGCGACGATCGTCTCGAAGGCGGTGCTCTCCGCCCCGCCCCTGCGCATGGCGGTGTCGAGCTCCAGGGCGAAGTGCTCCTCGGTCACGCCCTGGCCCATGAGCGGCAACACCTCGAACAGTGCAGCGTCCGCAATGGCGGCGGCGCGCTCCATGCGGGCGATCTCGGCGGGATCCTTCACCTCGCGCAGGGCCTCGACCATGTTGGTCGTGGCCACCAGGTGATCGGCGTCGAGCAGCTCGGCCCAGACGCGCTGGCCGCTCCAGGTGACATTGCCCGCCTCGAGCCCGATGCGCGTCTCGGCGCGCAAGAGGTCCTGGGCCGCCTGGCGCTGTGCCGACACCGGGCCGATGGCGATGTCGACCTGCGCCGCCGCGCCGGCGCCGTCGAGCTGTTCGGCCGACTGGGTGCGGTAGCGCCCGTCGGTCGTGAGGAGCGCACCGCCGCGGGTGACGGCGAGGACGCCGGCCGACCCGCTGAAGCCGGTGAGGTAGCGGATGTTGGGCAGCGTCGTGACGACCAACGCGTCGACCTCGTGCTGGTCGAAGGCAGCGCGTAGCCGGTCCAGACGGCCCGTCACGAGGATGGGGGGTAGCGCCGACGTCGCCGGGGTGTACGGGTTGGGTCGTGTCGTGGTGGTGGTCATGGGGCTCCCTTCAACAAGGCGGCGACGGCGTCGACGGCGAGCTCGTAGCCCAGCCCGCCGAAGCCGGCGATGACACCCGAGGCCACCGGGGCGAGCACCGACGTATGCCGGAACGGCTCGCGAGCGGCCGGGTTGGAGATGTGCAGTTCGACCACGGGGCCGTCGAACGCCGCCACGGCATCGTGCAGCGACCACGAGGTGTGGCTCAGCGCGCCGGCGTTGATGACCAGCGCGTCGGCCCGGCCGCGCGCGCCGTGGACGGCGTTGATCAGCTCGCCCTCGTGGTTGGTCTGCCGGTGCTCGAGGTCGAGCCCGTGGCGGCCCGCAGCCGCCTCGGCCCGCTTGACGTGGTCGGCCAACGTGTCGGTCCCGTAGACGTCGGGTTCGCGCTCGCCGAGCAGGTCGAGGTTGGGCCCCGAGAGGAGCAGGATCAGGCTCACGTGTGGGCACCCATGTCCGCCAGGGTAGCGAGCACGTCCGCTGCCGCCACGCCGTGCACCGCCTCCACCCCGTTGGGGCCGTCGAGCACAAAGGTCAGGTCCTGGTGCGCCTTCTTGTCCCGCCCCATGAAGGTCACCAGCTCCTCGGCCTCGGCGTCCCGGGGCAGGTCGGTCGGCAGGTCGAAGCTGGCGATGACGGTGCGGTGCTCGGCCACCCGTACCTCGTCGATACGGCCCAGCCGCTGCGCCAGCAATGCGGCGAACACGAGACCGATGGCCACCGCCTCGCCGTGGCGCAGGTCCCAGTCGGGATGCTCCGCCAGCCCCGCTGCCTCGAGGGCGTGGGCCAGGGTATGACCGTAATTGAGGATCATGCGGCGCCCACCCTCCCGCTCGTCCTCGCCCACCACCGCCGCCTTGATCCCGACGCAGCGCGCCACCTGCTCGTCGATCGGCTGGTCGACGCTGGGCGCGTCGCCCAAGAAGGCGTACTTGGCCATTTCGCCGCGGCCGCAGGCCCACTCGCGTGGCGGCAACGACGACAGCGTCTCGGTGTCGCACAGCACGGCATTGGGCTGCCAGAAGGCGCCGACCAGGTTCTTTCCCTCGGGCAGGTTCACCCCTGTCTTGCCGCCGATGGCCGCGTCGACCTGCGCCAACAGGGAGGTGGCCACGTTCACGTAGGCCGTGCCGCGGTGGTAGGTGGCGGCGGCGAAGCCGGCGACGTCGGTCACCATGGCGCCGCCCACGGCGACCACGACGTCCGCCCGCGACAGGGCGGCCGCCGTGAAGCGGCGGGCCAACGACTCGACCGTCGCCAAGGTCTTGGCGTCCTCCCCGTCGCCGATGATGCAGACCTCGAAGGGGACGCCGGGGTCGAGCCCGTCCAGCCAGCCGGCGTCGACGATCGACTCCTGCGTCACGACGACGGCCGAGCGGGCCGTCGGCGGCACGAAGCGCGCCACCTCGTACCGCGTCCCGGCGCCCACCAGCACCGGATAGGAGCGCTCCGCCAGGTCGACCGAGAGGGCACGCACGTGCGCCTGCCCTACGGCTTCCCGCTCAGAGCGGTCCCGTCGGCGCCGACCGCCGCCACGATGCGCTCGGCCACCTCCGGCGCCCCGAGGTCGTCGACGTCGATGACGACCTCGGCCACCTCGGCGTAGAACGGCGCGCGCACCGCGCTCAGGTGGACCATGGCGGCGGCCGGGTCGTCCCCCAGCAGCGGCCGGCCGACGCCGGCGCCCACCCGGGCCGCCAGCGTCTCGGGCCGTGCCCGCAGCCAAACGACGGTGCCGCTGCGCGCGATGAGCGTGCGGTTCTCCGCCCGCAGCACGGCGCCCCCCGCCACCGAGATCACAGCCGGCGCCGGGTCGGCACAGGCGCGGGCGAGCACCTCGGCCTCGGCCCGTCGGAACGCCGCCTCGCCGTCGCGGGCGAAGAGCTCGGGGACACTCAGGCCGGTTGCTGCCTCCACGTCGGCGTCCGAGTCGCGGTAGGCCCAGCCGAGGCGCCCGGCCACCAGTTGGCCCGTCGTCGTCTTGCCGGCGCCCATCATCCCGACCAGCAGGATGCGGCTCGTCATCCGGTCGCGCTGCCGGGGTCCGAGCTCGGACGGCTCGTGCTCGCACCGATGGCGGACGACGGCGTCGTGCCGAGCGACGCCACGAACCCGTCGCGGTTGCGCACCACCTCGGCCAGGGAGTCGCCCCCGAACTTGCGCAGCGCCTCGTTGGCCAGCACGAGGGCCATCATCGACTCCGCCACCACACCCATGGCCGGTACGGCGGTCACGTCGGTGCGCTCGCGGAAGCTCACCGTGGACTCCTTTGTCACGACGTCGACCGTCTCGAGCACCGGCCGGTTGAGCGTCGCCAGCGGCTTCATGGCGACGCGAGCCACCAAGAGCGAGCCGTTGGACATGCCCCCTTCGATCCCGCCGGCCCGGTCGGTCGGCCGCACGTAGCCCTCGGCCTCGTCGAAGCGGATGGCATCGTGGGCTTCGGAGCCGCGGCGGGCCGCGTTGTCCCAGCCCTCGCCGATCTCGACGGCCTTGACGGCCTGGATCGACATCAGCGCCCGGGCCAGGTTGGCGTCGAGCTTGCGGTCCCAGTGCACGTGGCTGCCCAGCCCCACCGGCACCCCGTAGGCCAGGATCTCGGCCACGCCGCCGAGCGAGTCGCCCTCCTTGGCCGCCGCCTTCACGGCGGCGATCATCGACTCCTCGGCCAGTGGGTCGAAGCAACGCACGGCACTCTCGTCGACCTTCTCCAGGTCGCTCGGCCCCGGTCGCGGGCTGTCGGGGCCGGTGGCGGCCTCGCCCAGCGCCACGATGTGGCTGACCACCGTCGCGCCCAGGTGGACCAGCAGGAGTTTGGCCAGCGTGCCGGCGGCCACCCGCGCCGCGGTCTCCCGAGCCGAGGCCCGCTCGAGCACGTCGCGGGCGTCCTCGAAGCCGTACTTGAGCATGCCGGGCAGGTCGGCATGCCCGGGCCGGGGCTGGGTCAGCACCTTGGTGGGGAGCCCGGGCTCGGGCGACATCTCCTCTGTCCACTTGGGCCACTCGGTGTTGGCGATCTCAATGGCGACCGGGGAGCCCAGAGTGCGTCCGTGGCGGATGCCGCCGAGCAGGGTGATTTCGTCGGCCTCGAAGCGCATGCGGGGGCCGCGGCCGTAGCCGAGGCGACGTCGGGCCAGCTCCTCGGCGATGTCGGCCGCCTCGACGGGCAGGCCCGCCGGCAGGCCCTCGACGATGACGACGAGCGCCCGCCCGTGGGACTCGCCGGCGGTCAGGAAGCGCAGCACACAGCAACGCTACCGGACGGCCAACGGCACCCTTGAGCTGGGGCGGACGTCCCGATCCCGGCCCGCCCGGCCGGCGCCTGCCTCAGTTCGGGCGAGGCGGCTCCGGTGTGGCCTGCTCAGCTGTAGAACGGGTTGTCGCCGCTGCCGTGGTCGGTGACGTCGAGCACCTTGGTCAGCTCGGGCACCTCCTCGAGCAGCGTCGTCTCGATGCCCTGACGCAGCGTCATCTGGGACATGGCGCACCCCTGGCACCCACCCGACAGGCGCAAGTACGCCGTCCCGTCCTCTTCGTTCAGCGCAACCAGGTCGGCCCGGCCGCCGTGGCTGGCGATGGACGGGTTGACCGCCTGTTCCAGCACCGCGACCACGCGCCGGGCCAGCAGCCCGTCGATGCCGGCGGCCAGGATCTCGGGGGGCACGCTCGGGTTGGCCTCTTCCACCGTGGGTGTATTCGGGTTGACCAGGACCAGGCCGCCGCCGCCCTCGTCCGACCACTCGAGGCGGGCACCCCGCAGCCGGTCCACGCTGGCCTCCGGCACAATGACCTCGAGCCCGTCCTGGGCGTGGCGGGTGTCACCCTCGTCGGCGTCGGAGCTGGCCTGGAAATACAGGTCGTAGACGAACGACCCCGCCTCGACGCCGCGCACCTCCAACCACAGGGCCAGCGTGCCCGGTTCGGGCTCCTGGTCGATCGCCTCCCGCACGATCTTGTACGCCTCGGGCGTCAACGTCACGACGGGGGTGGTGGCCTGGAGATTCTCTGTGGTCGTTGCCATGGGGACGAGTCTACGGCGTCCCCGTGGCGCGGCGACCCATTCGACACCGCCCAGGGTGGGGGGCGGCCCCGGTCGCCTGTGGGGAGCCCCACTCCTGATCATGTGGCGCCAGCCCGCCGCAACGGGCGGTGGGACCGGTGGCGGTGGAACACCAAGGCGTAGCCCCGGCGGGAACGGGTAGTGGTAGGACGGGAACGGGTAGTGGTAGGAGTGGCGCCGGGCGGGTCGATGGCGCCACCCCGAAGACACGTACGACACATCGACAACTCACGCCACGGCGAAAGTCGAACCGGGCCTCAGCCCGGTCTGAACTCGCCCTCAGCGGGGTTTCAGGGTACGTTTCGCGGTCAACTCGAAACGGAAGGTGGGCGGCATGCTGAAGGTACTCGGGCGATTCACCGGCGCACTGGCTCTCGCTGCATTGGCGACGGGGGCCGGAGTCGGGCTCGCCAGCGCCCCGCTCTTGACGGGGCCGGCCGCAGCGGCGACGACGATCACCGTCAACGCGACGGCTGACAGCGCCACCCTAGACACGGCCGCCTGCGCAGGCGGGACGGCGGGGTGCAACCCGCGCAGTGCCCTGGCCCAAGCGGCGATCGATGGCGGTGCCGTCACTATCGACGTCCCCGCGGGGACCTACCCGGTGACCGCCGGCTCGCTCACCACCGGCACGGGCACGGGCACGATCGCATTCACCGGGACTGCTGGGCAAGCGACCACGATCTTCCAGGAGGCGGCGACGCCCGGCTACCCGGTGTTCACCGTCAGCGTGGGCGAACTCGACATCTCGGGGGTCACCATCGAGGGCGCGACCAATGCGACCGACGGTGGCGGCATCCTCAACACCAGCACCCTGTCCCTGACCGACTCGACCGTGCAGGGCAACAGCGCGGCGAACGGCGGGGGCATCGCGCAGGGGACCTCAACCACGGCCGCCCCGGACGCGAACCTGACGCTCAGCGATGACAGCATCTACAACAACGCGGCGAGCGCCGGCGACGGCGGCGGTGTGTACGTCAACGGCGGCACGGCCAACATCACCGGAGGCAACATCGGCGGCACCGGCGGGAACTCTGGGAACAGCGCGACAGGAAACGGAGGCGGACTGGCCCTCGAGGGCGAGCCCCAGACCGTGAACGTCACCGATGTCACCATCGGCGGCGCGAACCTCACGCAAAGCAACGGCGCCCAAGAGGGGGGTGGCGTCTACCTCGCCGACGGCACCAACACCATCACCGGCGGCACCGTGAACTTCAACCAGGCATTCGCAAACGACACCACCGACTTCGGCGGTAGAGGCGGAGGCGTCGCCATCGAAGGCGGCTCGAACACACTCAGCGGCGGAACGGTCGCGAGCAACCAAGCCGAGTCCGATGCCGACAGTCTGGCCACGAACCCCGGCCGGGGTGGCGGCATTTACGTCAACGTCGGCCTCAACACGCTGAGCGACGAGACCATCACCGACAACACGGCCACCTCGAGCGCGGGCTTTACGGCGGGCGGCGAAGGCGGGGGCCTCTGGACCGACGACGTCACGACCGGAGTCGACGTCGCCATGACGGGCGGATCGCTCGCTGACAACTCGGCCTACGAGGGAGGCGGCGCTTACGTCAACGACGGGACGACCGACATTGCCCAGGTCGCCGTCACCGGTAATACCGTCTCGGAGGCCGGCGGGGGGTTCTGGATCGAGACCACCCCCAACCCGACGCCCACGACGATCACCCAGTCGACCATCAGCGGCAACACCGTGAACGGTACCGCCGACGCGAACCCGTTCCTGGGCGACGGAGGGGGAATCCTGGCCTACGGGTCCGTCGTCGGGTGCAACACACTCTCGTTGACCAACGACACGATCTCCGGCAACACCGCGAGCGCCAACGGTGGCGGCTACTACGGGACCGCTTGCACGGGTTCGACGCACGGGTACGGGCCGACGGCCCTCCTCTTCGACACGTTCGCCGGCAACAGCGAGGGCAGCGCCGGCGGGGGCAACCTCCAGACCGACGACGACACGGTGTTCACCATGGGCGAGACCATCTTGGCCGACGGGACCACCGGCGGCGGAACGAACTGTGACATCGCCGGGACCTCCACGCTCACCTCGGAGGGCTACAACCTCGACGACGGCACGTCGTGCCACCTGACGGGCACCGGGGACATCAGCAACAAGGCGGCCGACCTGGGTACCCTCGGCGCCAACGGCGGACCGACCAACACCCGGCTGCCCGCCACGGGCAGCCCGGCCATCGGCGCCATCCCCGACGCGGCGTGCACCGCCACAACGGTGACGACGGACCAGCGCGGGGACGTGCGGCCCTCCGGTTCGCCCAACCCCACCTGCACCATCGGCTCCGTTCAGGTGCCGTTCTCAGGTACGGTTCCGCCGCCCCCGCCCCCGCCCCCGCCTCCTCCTCCTACCCCGGCACCCACCGAGGGTTACTGGATGGTCGGCAATGACGGCGGCATCTTCAACTACGGCAACGCCGGCTTCCACGGCTCCATGGGCGGCCAGCACCTGAACGCGCCGATCGTCGCCATGGCCAGTACAGCGGACGGCGGCGGCTACTGGGAGGTGGCCTCCGACGGCGGCATCTTCAACTTCGGCGACGCCGGCTACCACGGCTCCATGGGCGGCCAGCACCTGAACGAGCCGATCGTCGGCATCGCCAGCACCCCCGACGGTGGCGGCTACTGGGAGGTGGCCTCCGACGGCGGCATCTTCAACTTCGGCGACGCCCACTTCTACGGCTCCATGGGCGGCCAGCACCTCAACAAGCCGATCGTCGGCATCGCCAGCACGCACGACGGCAACGGCTACTGGGAGGTGGCCTCTGACGGCGGCATCTTCGCCTTCGGTGACGCCCACTTCTACGGCTCGACCGGGGCGATCAACCTCAACAAGCCGGTGGTCGGCATGATCGCCACGGCCGACGGCAACGGCTACTGGTTCGTGGCCTCCGACGGTGGCATCTTCAACTACGGCGACGCCGCCTTCTTCGGCTCCGCCGGATCGCTCCACCTCAACGAGCCGGTGGTCGGCATGGGCGTCGCCCCCCAAGGCGGCGGCTACTGGCTCTTCGCCGCCGACGGTGGCCTGTTCAACTACGGGAGCGCGACGTACCAGGGCTCGGTCCCGGG
>DATNLP010000336.1:0-9514 GCA_035602795.1 Acidimicrobiales bacterium
CCCCGCCGCCAGAGCGCAACCGGACCCAGCCCCCGAACCCGAGCCCGAGCCCCAGCCCCAGCCCGCCGGCTGAGCCGAGCCGGACCTTCTACGCCGACGCCACCATGCCGTAGGCCCGCTCGGGCCGCAGGATCAGCGCGATCCGCCCGTCGTTGACCATGGCGGCGCGGTACTCGTCCCAGTCCGGGTGCTCGCCCGAGCCCTTTTGGTAGTACTCGACCAGCAGGTCCACCGTGGCGTCGTGCGGGTCCGCCGCCACCGCGGAGAGCTTGGCCGACGCCTCCAGCACCACGTATTGATAGAAGTTGTCGCCCAGGACGTAGAGAGAGGCGCGGGGGTCACGCCGCAGGTTGGCCGTCTTGGCCCGGCTGTCGGTCACCGAAATCAAGAACGTGTCGCCCTCGTGGGGCACGTACATGATGTTGGACAGCTGCGGCCGCCCGTTGGCCCGGATGGTGGCCAGGACCCCCTGGTTGCGGGCCCCGACGAACGCCAATGCCTCGGTCAGATCCATGGACCCGACCGTAGCGGGCCGAGGCTGGGCCCTAAGCCGGGGCTGGTCGCGCGTCGGGATCCGGCGTTCCGACCTGCTCGGGCTCCGGGGCTCCGACCAGCACGAGATGGATGATGGCCGCCACTATGGCCCCGACCAGTGGGGCGACGATGAACAGCCAGACCTGGCTGAGCGCCGTGCCCCCGACGACGAGCGCCGGCCCGAGGCTCCGGGCCGGGTTGACCGATGTCCCCGTCAGCGGGATGCCGATGAGGTGCACCATGACCAGCCCGAAGCCGATGGCCACGCCCGCTGCGCCCTGAATGGCGGCCTTGTGGGTGGCGAAGAGGACGACGAGCACGAAGATGGCCGTGAGGACCACCTCAATGAGGAAGGCGCCCCATTGGCTCACGAACAGGTGCGACTCCTTGCCGTAGCCGTCCGTACCGAGGCCCTGGACCGACTTCTTGTAGAGCGGTGAGGTCGTGAACATCCAGTAGAGGAGATAGGCGCCGACGATGCCGCCGGCAAACTGGGCCACGAGGTACGACACCCCCTCCGCCAGCTTCATGCGCCCGGAGCCGATGAACCCCAGGGTGACTGCCGGGTTGACGTGGCAGCCCGAGATGGGCCCTATGGCGTAGACGAGCGCCACGAGGACGAGCCCGAAGGCGAAGGCGGTGGTGACCACCCCGGCGCTGTAGCTCAACCCGAAGAGCTTGAAGCCGAACGACTCAGTGGCGACGCCGACGGCGACGACGACGAGCACCATGGTGCCCAGGAATTCCGCACCGAGCTTTCTGGGGTCCAGATTCATGACCCTGACCTCCTGTGTCCTTGGCGAGGGATAGGACACGATCAGTCTCGCAGCAACCCGCGGGGATTGCTGTGGATAGCGAGCGGACTCGTCGAACGTTCGTTGGGCAGAGAACCCGCCCGTTCGTCGTACCCGTCAGCGGCCCGGTGACCATCCGGCCCGGGCGTCGCCCCCCGGCCAATTGGGTTCTAGATGCTCGAGATCGCCCGCTCGTCGGCGTCGCGCAAGCGGGTCGCCATGGCGGCCAGCATCTTGCGTGACAGCGCCGGCACGGCGTCGAGCACGCCGTTGAACTGGCGCTGTCCCAGCACGAGCAGGTTCATGTCGGTCTCCGAGGCCACCGTGGCCGAGCGGGGCCGCCGGTCGAGCAGGGCGAGCTCGCCGAAGTACTGGCCCGGCCCGAGCGTCGCCACCTTGCGGTTGTTGCGTCGCACCGCAGCATCACCCTTCACGATGAGGAAGAACTCACGCCCGATCGTGCCCTGCTCGCAGAGGATCCGCCCCGGTGGCACCGAGACCTCCTCGAGCGCACGCCGGATGGTGCGCAGGTCCTTGGCCGACGAGGTGGAAAACAGCCAGATCTTCGAGAGGTCCAGGTCCTTGCTCATGGCGGCAAACAGTAGCCCCACGCCGTTTCACGTGCCGCTTTGACCCGACTCTTCGAGGGTCCGCTGCGTCGCGCTCCCTCCTATCGGCGGGGCAGTCGGACCGGACCTGCCGCCTACCCCTCCGAACTTTCGCGCTCGCGTTCAGACGGCGTCGGCGCCGCGCTCACCCGTGCGCACCCGAACCACGGTTTCGGCCGGTATCACCCACACCTTGCCGTCACCGATCTTGCCCGTCGCCGCCGACGAGACGATGGCGTCCACCACTGCCTCGGCCCGATCATCCTCCACGAGCACCTCGACGCGCAGCTTGGGCACGAAGTCGACCTGGTACTCGGCGCCGCGGTAATTCTCCGTGTGGCCCCGCTGGCGCCCGTAGCCCTGCGCCTCGGTGAGGGTCATGCCCTGGATGCCCATGTTCTTCAGGACGTTCTTGACATCGTCGAGCTTGAACGGCTTGACCACTGCCACCACGAGCTTCATTGCTGTGCTCCTCAGATCAGCCGGGCCTCGCTGCCCTCACCGAGCACCCTAGCGACAGGCTCCGGCGGCCGTTTGGCGTCGAGACACCCCCAATGCCACAGCCCGAATTCACACCGCCGTAATGTGCCGGAAAAGTGGGGTTTCCAGGAGGGCGATAGCCTGACCCGATGCCCTCCAGCGGACAGACGGCGAGCTCGGGTGATGACGCCGCCCCAATGACCCTCTGGGAGCGCATCAAGTACTCGATGGTCAAGCCGGACGACGAGCCCGGGACAGCCAAGAAGACGACGCCGGACCGTGACCTCGCGGAGATCAAGGAGGAGATCGGTCGGTCCAGCGACAAGGAGCGAGCGATCGGCCTGGTGGCGGCGCCCATCGCCGCCGTCGTCGGCATCGCCATCAGCACGGCGTCGCTCGACTACGCCAGGACTCACCACGAGAGCCTGACCGTGTACAAGGAGCTCACGTACGTCCTGCTCGGGCTGGCCGTCCTGATCCTGGTGGCGTCCTGGCTGCGCAAGCGCGTGTTCCAGGGCATCACGCTCGCGTTGTTCGGAGTGGCGGTGTTCCAGTTGCACTACACCTATTTGGGTTTCGCCGCCCCGTTCGTCCTGGCCGGCGCCTGGTACCTGGTTCGGGCCTACCGTCTTCAGCAAGAGCTGAAACGTGTCGAGCCGGATGGCGGCATGGCGCGCCCAGGCCGTGCCCCGGCCGCCGGCGTGCAAGCGCGGCCTCGGGCCAACAAGCGTTATACGCCTCCGACTTAGCGCACGTTCGAAGGGCCCACAGTTGCCGGTGTCAGCCGGCCGCGGCTCCGCTCTTCGCGTGGCGGCCGGTGCCGCGTCGCCATAGGACCAAGGCGACGAGTGCGAGCAGGACGCCCGCGAGCACGGCGGGAGCGATGAACACGCTCGCCGATGCGTGCTGGGTGTCGATGACGGCCAGCGGGGAGACCAGCGCGGGATCGCCCGGGACGGCCAGCGCGGGAATGCGGGCGCCCGGCCGGTAGAAGGTCGAACCCGGCAGGGGCTCGTGGTAGGCGTGGCCATCGAGCTCGTAAACGCCGTGGCACGAGTAGCCGGCCGCGTTGCTGCCGCTGCCGCCGAGCAATCCCAGGCACCCGCTGATCGTCACCGTGACCGGCTTGCCTTGGCCGCGCAGGCGGTTGATCTGGCCGTTGGAGTGGAGACCGGCGACCGTGAGCACCACCACGAGGACGGCCAGCGTGACGACGATGATCCCGAGGACGACGGGCAGGACGCGGCGAGCGTCGAGCTGCACGCTGGCTCCCCGAAGGGTACCCACGCGGCCATCAAGGCCGCCCGAGGCGGCATCCGGTGCTCCCGGGTCGTCGGGCGCGCCGACCTGGCGCGGCACCGTGGGGTTCGGGTCCTTCATGGTGGTCGGGAAATGGTAGCGGCGACCCGTCGGGGTCTCGCGAGCACCGCCCGGGCACCGGCCGCGCCCGTCCGTGAGGGGCCTCTTCGGATTAACGCGCTCGAAACACGGGCGTGACCGTTCGGAAACTCCCGAAAAGCATCCTTTCCAGCGGCGGGGAGAACCGTCGGAAGTGGCCACACCGTACCGGTGCATCGAGGCGTCTTGGCCAGCAAGGCAGTGCACCCTACGGCTGACAGTTAGGAGAGATTGAGTGATCCACTTACTAGGGGCTACGACCTATGTGCCGTATCCCAGCTGGCTCAATCCGGGAGACAACACGTGGCAGCTGACAGCAGCCACGTTCGTCGGCTTGATGAGCCTCCCCGGCCTGGCCGTGCTCTATGCGTCGATCGTCCCGAAGAAGTGGGCGGTGAACGTCTTGGCGATGATGTTCGCCGGCTTCTCGCTTGTTCTCGTGGGATGGTTCGTCTGGGAGTACCAACTGGCGTTCGGCTCGACGTCCCTCGGGGGCGGAGTCAAGGTCATACACGGAGTCGTGGTCCAGACCCAGCTCACCGGAACCGGGACCTGGAAGCACTTCTTCGACAATTTCATCGGTAAACCCGGTACCACTACCGATTCCCACCAGGAGCAGGGACAGGCCATGTCGGGGGCCAATACGATCATTCCGTTCCACTTCCCGACGGCGAGCCTGGCCTACTTCCAGTTCGTCTTCGCGGCCATCACGCCGTTGCTGTTCCTCGGCAGTGTGATCGGACGGATCAAGTTCTCCGCCTGGTGCCTCCTCGTGCCATTTTGGTCGACGTTGGTCTACTGCGTCGACGCCTTCATGCTCTGGGGTGGCGGTTACTTCGCCCAGGAAGGCGCGCTGGACTTCTCAGGTGGGTACGTGATCCACATGTCAGCCGGTGTGTCCGGCTTCGTCGCCGCCTGGGTCCTCGGGCCCCGCTTGCTACGAGATAGACAGCACGCCTTGCCCAACAACCTGGTCATGGCGGCAGTGGGTGCCGGCATCCTGTGGCTGGGTTGGAACGGGTTCAACGGCGGTGACCCCTACTACGCCGGGGCGAGCGCCGCCGCGGCCGTCATCAACACCAACATCGCCACCGCGACGGGCACGCTGGTATGGATGGGGATGGACGCGTGGCTGAGCAAGGAGAAGAAGCCCACCTTCCTCGGCGGCGTGAACGGCATGATCTGCGGCCTCGTCGGTATCACGCCATGTGCCGGCTGGGTGAACGGCTGGGGCGCCATCGCGGTGGGCGCCACCGCCTGTGCCGTGGTGTGGGTGTGCTGGAACTACCTGTCCAAGGTGCCGCCGTTCTCCAGGGTCGACGATGCACTGGGCGTGATCTACACCCACGGCATCGCCGGCTTCACGGGCGGCATGCTCCTGGGCATCTTCGGGGACCCGAACATGATTGAGTACGGGTGCGGCAACGCGAACGCCAGCGGCCAGGTCGTCGCCACCAGCCAGGCGACGTATTTGGCGGCCAGCAAGACCTGCACGCCCTTCGGCGTCAACGGCCTGATGTACACCGGATCGGCGCATCAGTTGTGGGAACAGTTCCGGGCGGCCATCTGGGTCATCTTCTGGTCGGCCTTGGTCACCTTCATCCTGATGAAACTGATCGGCCTGGTCCTCCGAGGCGCCCGCTACAAGGACGACATCCTCGAGGTCGGCGACCTGGCCATCCATGGCGAAGAGGCATTCCCCGAGGACGAGTTCGCCACCCGTTCCGACGGTGCGTTCGCCATGGCCGGCATCGGCGAGGGTGCAGCGCGAGAACCGGAAACCGATCCGTTACCTTCCCCCGGCGGCGGGGGCGGGGACTAGGCCCGGACGAACACGAGAAAAGGAGCTCTACCAATGAAGCTGATCGTGGCAGTCCTCAAGCCCTTCAAGCTCGACGACGTCAAGGAGACCCTCAAGTCGCACGGGGTGCAGGGCATGACCCTTACCGAGGCCCAGGGCTTCGGGCGCCAGCGGGGACACACCGAGGTGTACCGGGGTGCGGAATACGAGGTGGACTTCGTCCCCAAAATCCGTGTCGAGGTGCTCGTCGAAGACGGCCAGGCGGACGACGTCGTCGACGCCATCGTGAGTGCGGCGGCAACCGGAAAGATCGGTGACGGCAAAGTGTGGGTCGTCCCGGTCGACACCGTGGTGCGCGTGCGCACCGGTGAACGCGGGGCTGACGCGTTGTAGACAACGACGCATCGAGCTCTGTTGACGGTCGGTATGGCCGGGGTGCGGCGAGGCACCCCGGCCAGCCGCCATTTCAGGGCAGGGAGAGGCCGGGATCTGTCGGGTTGACGCTTGACGGTTGACCGTTGACCGTGAGCGGGTGCGGACTGCCCCAGCGGTCGGCCGCCGTCAATCGATCCAGTAGCGTCGGAAGGGCGGCTTGCCGTCGTCGGGGGTGATCACCGACTCGAGGAGGCCGCCACAGCGCTCGATCACGGCCGCCGAGCCGATGTTGTCGTCGTCGCACACGACCAGGAGCCGGTCGACGCCCCCGGAGCGGGCGACGGCGACGGCCTGGCGGAGGATCTCGGTGGCGTAGCCGCGCCGGCGCATCGAGGGCCGCACGCCGTAGCCGATGTGGCCGCCCGCACGGGCCAGGTACTCGTTCAGGGTGAAGCGCACCGAGACCCGGCCGACAATGTGGCCGTAGATGACGGCCAGCAGGAAGTCTGAGTGCACCAGGCCCTCGGGCACCCTCGAGCCGTCCCGCAGGCCGTCGAGCAGGTCGAGGTAGTCGGCCCAGGACAGGTCGGGGTTCCACAGGAGCAGGAAGGGGAAGCCGTCGAACTCGGAGTGGGCGGCCAGGCCCTCCTCCTCGTCGGCGGCCGTGGGCGCCCGCAGCACGAGGGGAGAAGGTGAGCCCGACAGGGTCAAGGGGCGGGCTGGTCGCCCTGGCGGGCCACGGCGGCGGCGGCGGCGGCCGCGGCGGCGGGGTCGCCCAGGTAGTCGGCGGAGCGCACCGCCAGGCCGTCGTCGAGGCGCATGCGGAAGGGGATGCCGGTCGGGATCTCGAGGCCGGTGATCTCCTCGTCGGAGATGCCTTCGAGGTGCTTGCGCAGGGCGCGGATGGAATTGCCGTGGGCGGCCACCAGGACGGCGCCCCCGTGAGCGGCGGTGGAGCGCAGGTCGGGCAGGATGGCCGACTCCCAGTAGGGGACGGTCCGGCGCACCACGTCGGCCAGGCACTCGGTGCGGGGCACGTCGGCCAGGTCGAGGCCGTCGTAGCGAGGGTCGTCCGAGACGTCGAAGGGGTTGTCCGGGGCCAGCGGCGGGGGCGGGGTGTCGTAGCTCCGCCGCCACAGCATGAACTTCTCCTCGCCGAACTCCTGCTTGACCTGGGCCTTGTTCTTCCCCTGCAGGTCCCCGTAGTGGCGCTCGTTCAGCCGCCAGTCACGGCGAACAGGCAGCCAGGAGCGGCCCGCGGCGGCCAGGGCGAGCTCGGCCGTGCGTATGGCCCGTGTCAGCACCGAGGTGTGCAAAATGCGCAGGTCCAGGGGCGGGACGGTGGGGTCGGAGGAGGTGGACGCCTGGGCCAGCAGCTCGCCCCCGGCCCGGGCCTCGTCCTCGCCGGCCTCGGTCAGGTCCACGTCGACCCAGCCCGTGAAAAGGTTCTCGGCGTTCCAGGTCGACTGGCCGTGGCGGATGAGCACGAGGTCGAGCACGCTTCGATCGTACGTGGGCCCGGCGGAGAGACGGAAGCCCACCAGGTCAGGGCGGTGAAAACCGGGGTGGCAGCCATCTACTCAAAAACCTTGACAGTAGTGGACTCAACTTTGATATACTGGCAGGCAGTAATCCAAGGACGACTGGTAGACGACAGACGTCGGCACAGGGAAAGACAACCGGAAGGAACAGGCAGACATGGCCAAGGCCGTAGGAATCGACTTGGGGACCACCAACTCGGTGGTGAGCGTGTTGGAGGCGGGCGAGCCCACCGTGATCCCCAACGCGGAGGGTGGACGGACGACCCCCTCGGTGGTGGGCTTCTCCAAGACCGGCGAGGTGCTCGTCGGCGAGGTGGCCAAGCGCCAGGCCATCACCAACCCCGACCGCACCATCCGCTCGGTCAAGCGCCACATGGGCACGAACTGGACCGTCGACATCGACGGTAAGGCCTACAAGGCCCAGGAGATCTCGGCCCGCATCTTGGGCAAGCTCAAGAGGGACGCCGAGGCCTACCTGGGTGACACGGTGACCCAGGCCGTCATCACCGTGCCGGCGTACTTCGACGACGCGCAGCGCACGGCCACCAAGGAAGCGGGCGCCATCGCCGGCCTCGAGGTGCTCCGCATCATCAACGAGCCGACAGCCGCTGCGCTCGCCTACGGGCTGGACAAGGAGGAGACGGACCAGACCGTCCTCGTCTTCGACCTGGGCGGCGGGACCTTCGACGTCTCGGTGCTCGAGATCGGCGAGGGCGTCTTCGAGGTCAAGTCCACCTCGGGCAACACCAAGCTCGGCGGCGACGACTGGGACGACAAGGTCATCGAGTGGCTGGTGACCGAGTTCAAGAACACCGAGGGCGTCGACCTGTCGCAGGACAAGATGGCCATGCAGCGCCTCAAGGAGGCGGCGGAGAAGGCCAAGATCGAGCTGTCCTCCGTGCAGGACACGCAGATCAACCTGCCCTTCATCACGGCCACGTCCGAGGGCCCGAAGCACCTGGACCTCAAGCTGACGCGGGCCAAGTTCAACGAGCTGACGGCCGACCTGGTCGAGAAGTGCCGCGGGCCGTTCGACGCCGCCATCAAGGACGCCGGGCTCAAGACGTCCGACATCGACCACGTCGTGCTGGTGGGCGGGTCCACCCGGATGCCGGCCATCCAGGACCTCGTGCAGAGCCTGACGGGCAAGGAGCCCCACAAGGGCGTCAACCCCGACGAGGTCGTCGCCATCGGCGCCGCCGTGCAGGCCGGTGTCCTCAAGGGCGAGGTCAAGGACGTCCTGCTGCTCGACGTCACCCCCCTGTCGCTCGGTATCGAGACCAAGGGTCAGGTCATGCACCGCCTCATCGAGCGGAACACCACCATCCCGACCAAGCGGTCGGAGGTCTTCACGACGGCCGAGGACAACCAGCCGTCGGTCGAGATCCACGTGCTCCAGGGTGAGCGCGAGATGGCCATGTACAACAAGACGCTGGGCAAGTTCCAGCTGGTCGACCTCCCGCCTGCTCCGCGCGGGATCCCGCAGATCGAGGTCACGTTCGACATCGACGCCAACGGGATCGTCCACGTGTCGGCGCAGGACAAGGCGACGGGCAAGGAGCAGTCGATGACGATCACCGGCCAGTCCTCGTTGGCCAAGGACGACATCGATCGCATGGTGCGCGACGCCGAGCAGCACGCCGAGGACGACCGGCAGCGCCGCGAGGAGGCCGAGGTGCGCAACACCGCCGACACCCTCGTGTACCAGACCGAGAAGCTGCTCAAGGAGCAGGGCGAGAAGTTCGAGGGCTCCGAGAAGGAGGACGTCGAGACCGCCCTGGCCAACCTGAAGGACGCGCTGGCCGGGACGTCGGTGGAGGCCATCAAGGACTCCACCGAAAAGCTGGTCGGCGTGTCGCAGAGCTTCAGCCAGCGCCTGTACGAGCAGGCCTCGGCTTCGGCCGGGTCGGCCGGCCCGAGCGGTGACGGCGCCGGTGGTGGCGCCGAGGAGGGCTCCTCGGACGACGACGTCGTCGACGCCGA
>DATNLP010000342.1:0-8383 GCA_035602795.1 Acidimicrobiales bacterium
GAGCCGGCGGCCGGGAGGATCAGGGCCGCGGCCGCCGCCAGGAGGGCGGTCGGCAGGCAGAGCCTCGGAACGCGTCCGTTCACGTTGATGGTCCTCTCAGGTGGTCGACACCGGTCGGCGCGCTGGCACGATGCCGCGTGAGCGCCTACAAGGTGTCCATCGGCAGGCGGGGGACCAGTCTTGAACGCCGGGCGCGTGGAGGCACACAGTAACCGTCCGACACGCCCTCTCGGTCGCACGGCCGTTGCGGCTTTGCTACCAAAGGCCCAGCTCAGGGCACTGGTGTTGCGGGGAGGGGGAGGGGGATGAGGCCGCGCCGGCGTCGGCCGGACCTACCATGCACGGCGTGCTCCGCAGGATCCCCCGGTCATCGACCGCGCGGTTGGCGCGCTGATGGGCCGGCGCATCCGCTGGCTCGGCGTCATCATGGTGGCCTGCCTGGGCCTGGTGGTGGTGCAGCTGGTGAACATCCAGCTGGTCAAGGCCAAGCAGCTGTCGACGTCTCCTGACAACCCGCGGGTGGCAGTACTGAGTAGCGACAACGCCCGGGGGACGATCTACGCGGCCGACGGGACGGTGCTGGCGCAGTCCGTTCCGACGCCGGCCAGCGTCAACCCCCAGGACTACCGCTACGACTACGTGCGGCAGTATCCCGACGGCCCGCTCTTCGCGGGCATCACCGGGTACGACTCGGCGCTGTACTACGGGACGGCCGGGATAGAGGAGCAGTACAACTCCTATCTGACCGCCCAGACGCAGGCGCCGCAGACGCTGAGCCAGCTGCTGTTCCGGGAGAAGATGCCGCTGACGACCAACAGCGTGACGCTGACGGTCGAGCCGTCGCTCCAGCAGCAGGCCTGGAACGCCCTGACCACGCTCCCCCCGGGCGAGAACAAGGACGGGGCGGTGGTGGTCCTTCAGCCTTCGACGGGTGACGTGCTGGCGATGGTGTCGAACCCGACCTACGACCCCAACGCGCTGGTGGGCACCAGCCTGTCGGCCGAGCTGCTGGCCCACTACAGCTACACCCAGAAGGACCACGAGGGTTTCTTCCCGCTGCAGCCGATCGCCACCGGCGAGACGTTCGCCCCGGGGTCGACCATGAAGGTGGTGACCAGCACGGCCGCCTACAACCTGAAGCCGGCGTTGGCCGCCTTCAACTACCCGGTCCAGGCTTGTCAGACCTTTCCCGACGGCAAGCCGTTGTGCGACGAGAGCGGGCCCTGTGGCGGCACCATGACGGCGATGCTGCCCGCATCGTGCGACCCCGGCTACGCCGAGCTCGGGGTGCAGGAGGGCGTCCCCATCCTGACCAAGCAGGCCCAGCTGTTCGGCTACGACGCCGTGCCGCCGATCGACCTTCCCGGTGTGGTGCCGTCGGAGTTCCCCTCGTTGCCGGCGAACTCACAGGCGCTCCTCGGACAGAGCGCCATCGGCCAGTTCAATGTGCAGACCACCGCGTTGCAGAACGCCATGGTGGCGGCGGGGATCGCCAATGGCGGTGTCCTCATGACCCCGCACCTGATGTCGTCCATCCACGACGCGCGGGGCAACACGGTCACCAGCTACACGCCCAAGGCGATGGGCACCGTGGCCACGTCGACGGTGACCCAGCAGCTGACGTCGCTCATGGAGAGTGTGGCGACCGCGCCCGGCGCGACGGCGGCGGGGGTCGGCTTCCCCTCGTGGTTGTGCGCCGCGGTGAAGACGGGGACGGCGACGGCCTCGGAGGTCACCCAGGACTGGATGATCGGCTTCGCTCCGGCCAACCACCCCCAGGTGGCGGTGGCCGTGGTGGTGCCCCAGCAGTACATCGGCTCGGACGGGGCCGAGGTGGCCGGGCCGATCATGAAGGCGGTCCTCGAGGCGGCGGTGCCCCAGAGCTCGGTCAGCCAGCCCTGCAACGTGCAGCCGGTGCCGGTCTCGACCTTCACCCAGAGCGCGGCCTAGAGGGCTCCTCGGATGGGACGGGCAGGGCCGACGGGTCGTCGTGGTGGCAACGACTACGGGCGGGTGCCGATCTCCGCGTGCGCCGTCGCCTGCAGAGACCACTGGTGCTCGGTCGACCACGTGCCTTGGCTTCGGCGCTCGAGGAGGACCTCGGCATCGGCCACCTCGCAGTTGACGCAGGTGGCGGAGGCGCCGTCGGGGTCGCGATAGGCGACCGAGACCGATGAGGCCTTCGGTTGGGTGACCCGGACTCGCAGGCGCCGGGTGCCGATGCGGCCCCGGACGGTCCACTCGGGCAGCCCCAGATCGGCCCGGAACCGCAGTGCGGCGAGCAAAGGGGCACGAGGCCAGTCGAGGCCGCCCACGCGCAGGCGAACTGCGGGCAAGGGGCGGAGGCGGTCGATCCCGGGGCGGCGGGCCACGGCGGCCACGATCTCGAGCACGTCACCCCCTCCGAGGTCGGCGTGGAGCCATCCCCAGTGCGCCGCGTTGCCGTGACCACGGATGCGGGCCGCACCACCCGGGGCGTCGCGGAGCTCCCAGAAACGGTCGCCGAACGCGACCGTGCCCGAGTAGCGCTCGGTGGGGAAGGGGAGATACTGCGCGGCGGGGAGCAGGTGACGGTCCCACACGAGGCGGCCGAATGGGTACAGAGGGGCCGAGGTCTGCGTGTGCGTCAACGACCAGCGGGCCGCACCCGCGGATCCCTCGCGCCGTCCGGGGTTGCTCGTGACGTCGCCGCAGGCGAAGCGGGGACCAGGCGCCGGGGGATGTGGCCCGAAGCGGCGCATGAGCGGCGGCTCACCCGGCGGGAAGGCGGCCGCCCACCCGTGGGCATAGGGAGCCGAGCCGTCGGTGGGGGAGACCAGCTCGTGGTGGAGCCAGAAGCCGGTGCCCGACACCGGATCGGTCACGGTGTCGTACCAAACCTCGAGACGGCCGGGGCGGACGGCGTCGCCATCTTCGGAGGCTCGGACGTGCATCGGGCGTCACGGTAGTTGCCGGGCTTTGCTGTGGCTCCGCTGTGATGGCCCCGGGGCGTGCGAGGAGGTCCGGGGGACTCCATCCGCAAACGCTGAACGCGTTCGTGTGGCCTTCGAGGGCACCTGCGTACCGGGTCCGCAGGTGGCACAGGCCCGTCCTCTGAGCTCCGGTCCCCAGGGAGTTGGCGGGCGGCGGGCGGGCGGGATTACATTGCCGGGCCGTGCTCCCTGGCGGGGTGGGCTCGGGTGGGCGCTGGTCGCGGCGCCAGTTCATTGCTCTCGGCGGCGGGGGCGTGGTGGCGGCCGCCGTCGGTTCGGCGGCTGCGGGTGCCGGTGCCGCCACGTCCGGTGCCTCCGGGCACGAGAACGCAGGTGCCGCCCGTTCCACGAAGGCGACCATCCCCGCGGACACGGTCGGCCCGGAGACGGACGGGTCGTTCCTGAGCGCTGCGCAGCAGGCGACCCTGGGCGCGGCCGTGGCGCGCCTCGTGCCGGCGTCCGGGCCGGGGGACTGGTCCGCGGCGGACCTGGGCGTCGTGGACTACATCGACAACCTGCTCTCGGGGTTCGGGCGCGACCCCGCGACCGGAGGGATCTACCCCGGCGGGCCCTACCGCGGGCCGTCCTCGGGTGGCGGTGGCTTCTCCCAGTTCCGGCCGCTCACCGCGGCCAAGACACTGGGCTGGCGCCGGCAGGTCTTCACCTGGCAGGACCTCTACACATCCGGGCTGGCCGGCCTCGACGAGGCGGCCGGCGGCGACTTCGCTGCGGCGCCGGGAGTCGAGCAGGACCTGATCCTCCATGCCCTGGACGAAGAGGCGTCGCCGTTCTTCGGGGCGCTCTTCAACCACACGATGGAGGGCACGTACGCGCACCCCGTCTACGGGGGGAACCGCGGGTACGTCAGTTGGCAGTGGCTGGGGTTCGCCGGCGACGTGCACGGGGTGCGCTTCCCGACGACGGGCAGCCGCGGGTCCTGGAACGTCTACGGCGGGTACGCGCCCGAGGAGATCGCGGTGCCCGGCTCGGCGGCGACCGAGCAACCGGTGGTCACGAGCGCGCCGCCCATGCAGTGGTGAGGCACGCGGTGAAAGGGGATGTGGTGAGGCACCTGCGGCGAGGATGCACGTGGGCGGTGGTCGCCTGGGCCTGTGCGGTCGCACCGGCAGCGCTCTGGTCGGCCCCCGGGGCGGAGGCGGCGCCGTCGACTTCGCCGAAGTCGAGCTCGACGAGCGCCGCGTTCGACGACCCGCTCGGTCCCCTCGTCGACGTGACGGCGGACTGGCAGGAGTACCAGCCGTCGACGGACTTCTGCATCAAGCCCGACGTGGTCGACTACCCGGCGGCCGGCGACGCCACGGCCACCGGCGCCAACCCGGCCTGCCAGGCCTCGGGCTTCGCCGCCGACGCCACCGGGCTGGTGGAGGTGAAGATCGACACGCCACCCCTCTGCTCGGGCTGCCGGCGCTACTTCATCGACTACTCGCGCATCGGACCGAGCACGCCGGCCGAACCCAGCGCGCACGGGCACGCCTACTTCAGGCTGCTGTCGTCCAACCCGACCTACACGATCGAACCGACGGCGCACAGCCCGAACATCAAGAACTTCACCAACGACGAGCTGGTGAGCCCGCCGAACTCGCCGCAGTACGCGGTGATCTCGCGCTTCGATCCCGAGCTGATGGCGTATGCCGCCGACACGGCGAATTTCGCGCACACCGCGGCACAGGGTCCCTACTACATCGGGCCCTGGTACGTGAACGAGGCGGGGCAGCGCATCGACGGCGCCTACGTGGACGTCAGCCTGGCCCATGCGGTCGACCTGCAGGACGCCACCCTCGACAGCATCGTGTACGCCGCGGGATT
Organism: Acidimicrobiales bacterium; assembly: GCA_035602795.1. Classification (GTDB taxonomy): domain Bacteria; phylum Actinomycetota; class Acidimicrobiia; order Acidimicrobiales; family RAAP-2; genus Bog-473. Next base: position 4,800 of record DATNLP010000342.1, read on the forward strand.
CGACTCCGACCCCTCGTCGTGCATCGATGCAGAGCTGCTGGGATCCGCGTACGCGGACGGCAACTACTTCTACGGAGGCTGTGTGAACGACGCCGCGGCGAGCGCACCGCCGGGCCTCGACCCATGGCCGGACCCGCCGGGTTGAGCGAGGCGGCGCGGTGAGCGGGTCGAACGAGCCCTACGACGTCGTCATCGTCGGATCGGGGGCGGGCGGCGGCATGGCGGCGTACGTGCTCGCCGCGGCCGGGGCCAAGGTGGCGGTGATCGAGAAGGGGCCCTGGGCCACGCCGGCGGACTTCGGCGACGACGAGCTCCGCTTCGGCGACCGCAACCTGATCGACGAGGACGCCCTGATTGAGCCGCGGACCTTCCGCGACTCGCCGCTCGAGGGGGATCACGCCTACGTCGGACCAGTGCTCGACTGCAGCCGCTGCGTCGGTGGTGGGTCGGTCCACTACGGCGCCGTGTGCTTCCGGTTCCGGCCCGAGGACTTCCGGGCGCTGACGACGTACGGCCCGCTCCCGGGGGCCGACCTGGCCGACTGGCCGCTCACCGACGCGGAGTTGGATCCGGCGCAGGCCGACTCCATCTGGGCCTACTACCGCCGGGTGGAGGCGCTGATCGGCGTGGCCGGGGGACAGACGGCAAGCTCGGCAAAGCCCGGCTGGCCGGTGCCGGGCGCCGGCCAGGAGCGCACCGACCCCTACCCGATGGCGGGGCACCCGGCCAACTACCCGGCTCAGCTCTTCGAGCAGGCGGGCACCGCGCTCGGGCTCCACCCGTTTCCCACCCCGGTCGCCCTCAACAACGGGACGTACGACGGGCGGCCGGGCTGCACCTACTGCGGCTTCTGCTCCGGCTACGCCTGCCCCATTGAGGCCAAGGGCGACACCCGGGTGACGGCCCTGGCCAAAGCGCTGGCGACGGGCAACCTGACGATCGTGGCGGACACCATGACCACCGGGGTGGCGGTCAGGGGTGGACGGGCGACGGGGGTCTACACGACGACGGCGGCCGGGGCGGACGGCTTCGTGCCCGCGACGACGGTGGTGCTGGCGGCGTCCACGGTGGAGACGCCGCGCCTGACCCTGCTGTCGGACCTGCCGGGCGACCTGGTCAACCTCGACCTGGTCGGTTCCCACCTCATGACCCACCATTTCCCGGGCGGCCTCGGCGTGTTCGAAGAGCGGGTCGACTACTGGCGGGGCTTCTGGAGCATGCGCTGCCTGGACGACTACTACCTCGGCCCACCCGGGTCCCGGCTCTTCGGCTACGGCAACATCCAGACGGTCGGCCCGTCGGGCGGGGCGCGCTCAGCCTTCGGGACCGGCGGGGTGGTCTCGCTGGCCAAGACGGTGTCGTGGGGAGCGACCCACAAGCTCGGGATGCAGAGCTTGTTCGGCCACATGCAGTTCCTCTCCATGATCGGCCAGGATCCGCCGGTGCCGACCAACCGGGTGGACCTCGACCCGACGGTGCGCGACGTCTACGGCCTCCCGGTGGCGCGCATCACCTACGCGCACCATCCGAACGACGATGCGGTGCAGGCGGCGGTGGCGACCGCGCTCGCCGAGCTGCTGGGCGAAATGGGGGCCACCTCGACCCAGCCGGTCGTGCCGATGGGCATCCCGACGGCCATCCCCCAAGGCGGCGACCAGACGGGGCTGGAGACCGGACCCCTGCGGGGGTTCCCGCCGACCATCGGCGGGCTGGTCAATCACCAGATGGGCACCATGCGCATGGGGTCGGACCCCGACTCATCGGTGCTGGACGCCAACGGCCGGTTCTGGGGCATCCCCAACCTCTACGTGGCCGACGGGTCGGTCTTCCCCACCTCGGGTGGCTACAACCCCACCCTGACCATCCAGGCCATGGCCTGGCGCACGGCGCAGGGCATCGCCGACGCCGCCCGGTGACCCACGCACGATCTCAATTGCCCCTACCGCCAGTGCCGCCAGCCGTATTAGAGTATCTGCGTGCCTACGCAGATAGTAAGGACACCGGTCGCCGAGGACTTTGACGCCGCCGTCGGGATGCTGAAGCTGCTCGGCGACGAGACCCGCCTGCGGGTGATCTGGGCCCTGCTCGAGGGCGAGCACTCGGTCAACGAGCTGGCCGAGCGGGTCGGCGCCCAGCCGGCCGCCGTCTCCCAGCACCTGGCCAAGCTCCGCCTGGCCCGGCTGGTGCGGAGCCGCCGCGAGGGCACGCGGATCTTCTACGTGCTCGACGACGCCCACGTCCGGCGGCTGGTCGAAGAGGTGCTCACGCACGCGGACCACGTGACGGCGAGTGGTGGCCATGGGTGAGGCGCACCGGCACGGGAACGGGGAAGGAGACCGCGCCCACCTGAGTCCGTCGGCCGAGATGGACCGGCGGGCCCTGATCGCCGCGCTGGCGCTGCTCGTCACCTTCATGGCCTTCGAGGTCGGCGCGGCGGTGTACGCCAACTCGCTCGCCCTGCTGGCCGACGCCGGGCACATGCTGGTCGACGTCGGCGCCATCGCCGGGTCGCTGTGGGCCATCCAACTGGCCGCCCGGCCCGAGACGGGGTCACACACGTACGGCATGAAGCGGGCCGAGATCCTGGCGGCGGCGGGGAACGCGATCGCCCTCCTCGTCGTCTCGGTCCTGGTGACGTTCGAGGCCGTCGTGCGGCTGAGTCGACCCTCCCCGGTCGACGGGGCGGTCCTGATCGTCGTGGCGGGGGTCGGGGTGGCGGTCAACCTGGTGGTCACGGTCATCATGTCTAGGGCGAACCGGAGCTCGCTGAACATCGAGGGCGCCTACCGGCACGTCCTCACCGACCTGTACGGCTTCGCCGGGACGTTGATCGCCGGCGTGGTGATCGTGACGGCCGGGTTCGAGCGGGCCGACGCCATCGCCTCGCTCGTCGTGGTGGGCCTCATGCTGAAGGCGGCGGTCGAGCTGCTGCGGCCGTCGCTGCGCATCCTGTTGGAGGCGACGCCCGAGGACATCGACCTCGAGGAGGTGCGGCGGCACCTGCTGGACCTGCCGGAGGTGCAGTCGGTGCACGACCTGCACGCCTGGACGCTAACGTCGTCGCTCCCCATCCTGACGGCGCACGTCGTGGTGACCGACGAGTGCCTCAACACGGGGGAGGCGGGCCGGGTGCTCGACCACCTGCAGGACTGCCTGTCCGGGCACTTCGACGTGGCGCACTCGACGCTGCAGTTCGAGGCGGCGGGCCACATTGAGCACGAGCTCGGCGGGCACGCGTGACCCCGTCGGCGCCGGGCCTCAGGCCGGTGGCGCGAACACGGCGACCAGCTCGACGTGTTCGGTCATGGGGAAGATGTCGAAGGCTCGCAGCGCGGCGAGCCGCCATCCGGCCTCCAGCAGGACGCCGGCGTCCCGGCTGAACGACGCGGGATCGCACGACACGTAGGCGATGTTCCGCACCGTGCCCCGGTGGGCATCGTGGAGCGCGCGCATGACGTCGATGCCCGCACCCTGGCGGGCGGGGTCGAGCACGACGACGTCGGGCCGGCCCATTCCGGTGGCGACCAGCTCGGGCGTCACGGCGGCCGGCACGACCTCGAGCTGGGAGAGCGCGGCCCCGTTGT
>DATNLP010000350.1:0-10210 GCA_035602795.1 Acidimicrobiales bacterium
GAGCCGGCCTCCGGACAGACCGAGCAGGAAACGCTGGCCTTCGGACGGATCCTGCGCCAGCTGGTCGAGGAACGGGGTCTCGCCATCTGTCTGGTCGAGCACGACGTCGGCCTCGTCATGGACACGTGCGAGACGATCCACGTCCTCGATTACGGCGAGATCATCGCCAGTGGGCCGCCCGAACAGGTCAAGAACGACCCTGTTGTGGTGAACGCCTACCTGGGTACGCCATGAGCGCGCCGACGCCGACGCCGACGCCGATCTTCGAGCTGCGCGACATCCGGGCCGGCTACGGGCCGATCGAGGTCGTGCACGGGGTGAGCCTGGAAGTGGCGGCGGGTTCGGTGGTGGCCCTGCTCGGGCCGAACGGTGGCGGCAAGACCACCCTCCTGAACGTCTGCGCGGGGACCTTGGCGCCGACCGCGGGCGAGGTGCGCTTCAACGGCGAACCCGTGACCTTGGTCTCAGCCGACGGGCGAGCCCGGCGGGGCATGTGCACGGTCCCCGAAGGGCGCGGGATCTTTCCCAACCTCAGCGTCCGGGAGAACCTGCTGATGGCCACGCAGGTCGGCGTGCCGATGAACCGGATCGAGGAGGTCGCGATCGCCCAGTTCCCCAGACTCGGCCCCAAGCGCAAACAGCTGGCCGGCACGCTCTCGGGAGGTGAGCAGCAGATGCTGGCCCTGGCCCGGGCGTTCGCCACGGATCCGAAGATCCTCCTCCTCGACGAGCTGTCGCTGGGCCTGGCCCCGATCGTGGTCGCCGAGCTCTACGAGAAGGTCCGTGAGCTGGCGTCGGGAGGCCTGTCGATCCTGCTGGTGGAGCAGTTCGCCCGCACCGCGTTGCCCATCGCCGACGCCGCCGCGGTGGTGCTGCAGGGCGTCATCGCCCACCAGGGCTCCCCGGCGGAGATGGAGGAGGCCCTGTCGGCCAGCTACCTCGGGGGCTGATCCGGTCGGTCTGGCGAACGCGACGGGACGCCCTCGTCCGCAGCCTCCGGGGCAAAGGGCTGAGGGCGTTGACAGGCCGGCGGATGGCTGCAATGGTCCCCCCTGTTGCAAGGGGGAACGATGCTCGAGGTCGTGGGGGCCGGGGTGGGTCGTACCGGCACGCATTCGCTCAAGGTGGCACTGGAGCAGCTGTTGGGCGGGACATGCCATCACATGGTCGAGGTGTTCGCCCATCCCGACGAAGTGCCCGTCTGGATCGAAGCGGTGGACGGCCAGCCGGTCGACTGGGACGCGCTCATGGCCGGCTACGTAGCGCAGGTGGACTGGCCCGGCGCCAGCTTCTGGCCCGAGCTGACCAAGGCCAATCCCGACGCGCTGGTGATCCTGTCGGTGCGCGACCCCGACCTGTGGTTCACCAGTTGCTCCAACACCATCTTCGGGGGCATAGGGGCCATGGTGGAGCTGGGCGACCCCTGGATGACCGCGATGCACCGCCTCATGGGCCGTCGCTTCTCCGACTACGTCGAGGACCGCGACGCCATGATCGCCGCCTACAAGCGGCACAACGACGCGGTGCGTGCCGGCGTGCCGCCCGACCGCCTCCTCGAATGGACCGCGGCCGACGGCTGGAGGCCCATCTGCGAGCGGCTGGGCCGTGCGGTACCCGACCAGCCCTTTCCGTGTGTCAACACCACGGAGGAGTTCCGGGCCAACCTGGGGATGCCGCCCCTGGAGGGCTACTAAGGCCACACGACGAGCAGTTGTCGAACGACGCCCCCGCATGAGGTGCGCGGTCGCGACGCCACGTAGTGTCGGCCTGCCGTGAGCCCGCCCACCCTCCTCCACCAGGCTGCCGACGTGACGCCGGAATGGCTGACCGGCGCGCTGAGCCGGTGCGGCGCGCTGGCCGACGGAGCGTGGGTCGTGTCACTCGAGCGCACCCCCATCGGGACGGGCCAGATGGGCGATACCACGCGTTTCACCCTCACCTACGACCGTCCGGGTGCCGGCCCGCCCACCGTGGTCGGCAAGTTCGCCTCGGCCGACGATCAGAGCCGGGCTACCGGTCTGGCGCTGCGTGCTTACGAAATCGAGATCCGCTTCTACCGCGAGGTGGCCGCCCGCATCGAGGCCCGGGTGCCGGCCGCCTACGTGGCCGAGGTGGAACCGGACACCGGGTGGTTCACCCTGCTCCTCGAGGACGTGGTGGGCGGAGTGCAGGGAGACCAGATCGGCGGGTGCACCCCCGACGCGGCGGCGGCCGTGCTGGAGGAGATGGCCGGCCTGCACGCGCCGTGCTGGGAGTCGCCCGAACTGGTCGGCCTGGAATGGCTCAACCGCAACAGCGCCGAGAGCGAGGGGTTCCTGGCCACGATGGTGTCGTCGCTCGCGCCGGGCTTCCTCGAGCGCTACGAGGATTCCATGGCGCCCGAGTACCGGGAGGTGTGCCGCGTCTTCGCCGAGCACGTGCCGGCGTACGTCGGACTGCGCACCGGCCCGCGGACCGCCATCCACGGGGACTTCCGCCTCGACAACCTGCTCTTCCAGCCTGGCGACCCGCGGCCGGTGGTCGTCGACTGGCAGACGGCGGTCTGGGGGGCCGCCGCGGCCGACGTGGCCTACTTCGTCGGCGGGAGCCTCACCGTGGAGGATCGGCGGGTGCACGAGGAGAGCCTGCTGGCCCGGTACCACGAGGCGCTGTGCCGCCGGGGCGTGCGCGACCTCTCCCTCGAGCAGCTGCGCGCCGACGTGCGCCGCGAGACGTTCGCCGGCGTCCTCATGGCCATCGTCGCCTCCATGATCGTGCAGCGCACCGAGCGGGGCGACCTGATGTTCCTCACGACCTGCTCACGTCACGCCCAGCACGCGCTCGACGCAGACGCGCCGGCACTCCTGCTCGCCGGCTGATGACAGAGCTCCTGGTGTTGTGCACCGGCAACGCCGCGCGCTCGGTCATGGCCGGCTTCATGCTCGAGCACCTGCGCGAAGGGCGCCCGGGCGAGCCCCTGCACATCGTCACCGCGGGGACGCACACCATCGACGGCCAGCCCATGGGCATGCGGACCCGCACCGCGCTCTCCCGCATTCCCGAGCTGGCCCACGACGAGTTCCGCCGCCACCGCAGCCGCCAGGTGCACGAGCCCGACCTGGCGCGCGCCGAGCTGGTGGTCGTGATGGAGGCCGACCACGTGCGCTTCGTGCGCCGCCAGTTCCCCGCCTTCGCCGCCAAGACGGCGACCATCAGGCGCCTGTGCGGACTCCTGCCCCCGGCCCCGCCCGCGCTGCCCGAGCGGGTGGCCGCCCTCGGCCTGGCCGACCTCGAGGTGTCCGACGACGAGGACGTCCTCGACCCGGCGGGGGCGGACGGCGACGTCTACTCCGCCTGCGTGGACGAGCTGTGGGGGTTGTGCCGGGAGCTGATCACCCGCCTGTGAGCGCAGGCGGCGCCGTGGGGCCCGCCGCTTACTCAGTCGGCGTGCACCGAGCGCAGGCCTGCCCAGGCCAGGTCGGCCACGCGGCGCGCCAGGCGTTGAGCCTCCTCGTCGGCTGCGGCGTCCGGGTCGAGGCGCTGCGCCATGAAGCGCCGGCTGGCACCCTCGGCCATGCCGACGATGCCGTAGGCCAGGAGGCGCCGGTGGTCGGGGTCGAGCCCGGCGTCGATGAGCGGGTCGATCGCCTCGGCGATGGCGTCCTCCACGGCGCGCAGGGCCCGGCCCAGCTCCAGGTCGTCGGCGTGGTCCCGGCCGTAGAGGAGACGGAACTCGAGCTCGTGGCCGACCACCAGACGGAAGTATGCGGCGAAGCCCATCTCGACCTGTTGGCGGGGCCCGTCGGCCCGCATGACGGCGCGCCCGATGGCCTCGAGCAGGTTGTGCGCGATGGAGTCCACCAACTCCAGGTAGAGGGCACGCTTGGACGAGAAGTGCTGGTAGAGCAGCGGCTTGGTCACGCCCGCCGCCTCGGCGATGTCATCCATGGTCGTGGCCCGGTAGCCCCGCTGGGCGAACAGCTCCATGGCCACGGCGAACAGCTGCTGGCGCCGTTGCTCGGCCGTGAGCCGCCGGGCCGTGGCTTGTATCGCTCCTGCCATGGCGTTCACGTTACCGAACGGTCACCCGGGCTTCGGTGACCGGTTCGCCTCCGATCGGATCAGAGGCCGGGGATCCGCTCGAGCACCCGGGCCAGCCGCCCCGGCAGGTCGGCCCGGTTGAAGTGCTCGGCCGCCACCGCGTGGTTGTGCTCGAGGAGGGCGCGGTCGGGCGACGAGAGGAAGGCGCCGAGGGGCGCCGGGTCCGCCGCGTCGAACCAGCGGAAGCCGAACGCGGCCAGCTCGGCCGCCACCGGATAGGGGCCGACGGCGAGCGGCCGCCGGTACGTGGCCGACTCGACCGACGGGTTGCCGAACCCCTCCCAGGTGGAGGGCAGCAGCACGGCGTCGCACGCCGCGTACGCGTCGGCGATGCTGCAACCGGCCCCGGGCTCCCCGCGCAGGACCGGGCAGCGGGCCCCGGCGAGCAGCCGCTCCAGCTCGGGTCCGTACCCATCCTCGGCCGGCCCGAGCAGCCAGTAGGTGCCGCCGACCGCCTCGGCCAGCGCCAGCGCCCCTTCGACGTTCTTGCGCGGCAGCGCGCGCGTGGGCTGGAGGAGCAGCGCCGTAGCCTCGCGTACGCCGAGCTCGTCCCGCGTGCCGCGGCGGTCGCCCGGAAAAGGGTCGGGGTCGAACGTGTTGTAGATGGTCGTGGCCGTGATCCCGCGCCCGGCCAGGTCGCGGCGGCTGAGCTCGTTGATCGTCACGTGGGCCCACGACGGGTCGTCGGGCGGGGGTGGACGGCCTGCCAGGTGCGGCCGCTGCCACGGCAGGTCGTGATGGTGCAAGAGCGCGGGCCGTCCGGCGCACACCGCGGCGACGAGGTCGGCTGCTCCCGGGTTGAGGGGAAGCGAGCAAAGGTTCTCGACGACCACCAGGTCGCCCGGCGCCAGGGCGGCCTCGACCTCGGGCCGGGTCGGGGGCTCGGGCGCCTCGATGGCCAGGCCGGGCAGCACGGTGTCCACCGGCCCGGCACCGGCGACCGTGCGCACGTCCCACCCCAGGCGGTCCAGCGCATCGGCCCACTTGGCCGCCTCGACGCTGACCCCGTCCCCCCCGCCCAGGCGGAACGAGATCATGCAGGCCGTCGGCACGGGCGCACTGTAGGTGCGTGCCTGCGGGCGTGGTGCATCCCCCCGTCGGGTAGCGTTGCCACCCATGGCAAAGCGGGCATTGATCACCGGGGTGACCGGTCAGGACGGGTCGTACCTGGCCGAGTTCCTCTTGTCGCAGGGCTACACCGTGATCGGCATGGTGCGGCGCTCGAGCACGGTGAACTTCGAGCGCATCGCCCACATTCAGGACCGGCTGGAGCTGGTGGCCGGCGACCTGCTCGACGAGGTGTCGCTGATCAACATGCTGCGCGACCACCGGCCGCAGGAGGTCTACAACCTGGCCGCCCAGTCCTTCGTCCAGACCAGCTGGAACCAGCCGGTCCTGACCGGCGAGACGACGGCCATGGGCGTCACCCGGCTGCTCGACGCCATCCGCCTGGTCGACCCCGACATCCGCTTCTACCAGGCCAGCTCTTCGGAGATGTTCGGCAAGGTGCTCGAGGTCCCCCAGAAGGAGTCGACGCCCTTCTACCCGCGCAGCCCCTACGGCGTGGCCAAGGTGTACGGGCACTGGATCACGGTGAACTACCGGGAGAGCTACGACCTTCACGCCTCCTCGGGGATCCTGTTCAACCACGAGTCGCCCCGGCGTGGCCTCGAGTTCGTGACGCGCAAGGTGACGCACGGCGTGGCCCGCATCGCCCACAAAATCGACGACAAGCTCTCGCTGGGCAACCTCGACGCGCAGCGCGACTGGGGCTACGCGGCCGATTACGTACGCGCCATGTGGCTGATGCTGCAGCAGGACGGGCCCGGCGATTACGTCGTGTCGACGGGCGAGACGCACGAGGTGCGCGAGCTGTGCCGCCTGGCCTTCGAAGCGGTGGGCCTGGACTGGCAGGAGCACGTCGTCATCGACGAGCGCTTCCTGCGCCCGGCCGAAGTCGACCTGCTGGTCGGCGATCCGGGCAAGGCGCACTCCGTGCTGGGCTGGAAGCCCGAGGTGGACTTCCCGGACCTGGTCACCATGATGGTGGAGGCCGACATGGACCAGGTCCGCAAGAGCCTCACGTAATCGGGGGCCGCGGTCCTCACACCCGCCGCACTCGCCGCGATCTCGGCCGATCCGGCCGGCGTGCTCGTCGCCTTCGGCGCCGGGATCCTCTCGTTCGTCTCGCCGTGCGTCCTGCCGCTGGTGCCGGGCTACGTCTCCATGGTCTCGGGGCTGTCGGCCGCCGAGCTCTCGGCGGGCGGCCAGGGGGCGACGCCGTCGGCCGCCCGCGGGCCGGTGCTCAAGGGCATCGGGCTGTTCGTGGCCGGGTTCACGGTGGTGTTCGTCGCGCTCGGCGCCACCGCCTCGACGATCGGCCAGGTCCTGAAGAACAACCGGATCGAACTGCTGTACGTCAGTGGGGCCGTCATCGTCTTTCTCGGCGTGGTCATGATCCTCAGCGCGCTGCCGTCGCGCGTGTGGGCCCATGCCGGCACCGGCACGCTGGGCGTCGTGTCCCGAGTGACCGGCGAGCATCGCTTCGACGTGCGGCCGTCCAAGCTCGGTGTCTGGGCGGCGCCGCTCATGGGGATGGCGTTCGCCTTCGCCTGGACGCCGTGCATCGGACCGGTGCTCGGCGTGGTCCTCGGGCTGGCGAGCCGCACCGGGACCCTGGCCGGCGGGGTGCTGCTGCTGTTCGCCTACTCGCTCGGCCTGGCCGTGCCCTTCGTGCTGGTCGGCCTGGTCTTCGGCCGGCTGACCGGTTGGCTGGCGCGGGCCAGGCACTGGCTGTGGGCCGTGGAGCTCGTCGCCGGGCTGCTCCTGATCGGCTTCGGCGTCCTCCTCCTGACCGACAACGTGGGCTGGGTGTCGAACCACATCTCGAACCTGCTCGACGACATAGGGCTGGGACGGCTCTCGACAAGTTGAGCTCCGACCGCGGGTCGGCCGGGGAACATCGCGAGCCGGAGGGCAGCTCCACCTTCAGTGTTTGTTGAAAAATCGTCTTCTGCGACACTTGAGAACATTGGGAAGTTCGGCCTGTATTCGGCCCAGGGTCACTGGTGGCCATTGGCCGTACGACCCGTCTTCCCTGCTGACGACGGATTTTCGCCCCAATGTGCCATTGGCCCTCCCAGTTGGGGGCTCAATGCCGGAGCTGACCGCGCCGTTTAGGAGTACATGGCACTCCAGGGAAGCGCCGTCGATACTGCCCCTGCGGCTGGGGCCGTCCTCACGACCCCGGCTGATGCGGCGAAGTGGCGCATGCCCACACCGGTCCGTTGGGCCGCCGCCGCCGCCGCCGGCTGCATCGTCGCCTACACCGTCTGGGTGCTCGTTCACCCGACGGGCTTCTACTCCGTCCCGGTCGACGGCTGGGGCGTCGACGTGCTCGAGCTGGCGCTGTGCGCCCTGTGCATCGCCCGATTCTTCGAACCGACCTGGCGGGCCAGCACCGCGGTAACCCGGGCCGTTCCCGTCGTCCTCGGCGTGGCCTGCCTCGCGTGGGCGGTGGGCGACATCCTGATCACCATCCAGTCGCTGGGCGGCGCCACACCCCCGGTCCCCTCGGCCTCCGACGTCTTCTACTTCGCGTTCTATCCCGTCGCCTTCGTGTGCTTCGCCATGGTCATCCGGCGCGGCAGCGGTGGCGCCTTCTTGGCCACCTCCCTGGACGGCGTGATCGCCGGGTTGGCGGTCGCCGCCCTCTCGGCGGCCCTGGCGGAACGGGCCACGCACTTCACGCACACCAGCGCGCTGGCGGCGGGAACCAGCCTGGCCTATCCCTTGGGGGACGTCCTGCTGCTCGTCCTGGCCATCGGCGGGCTGACCATCTTGCCGCGCGGGTTCAGGCCCTTCTTCTCGGTCGTCTGTGTCGGCTTCGTCATCGCCGACATCGGGGACACCTTCAACCTCCTGCAGCCCGGCAGCACGGCGGGTGCGCTGGCCAACGCGGTGGCGTGGCCCATCGCCATCGCCCTGTTCGCGCTGGCGGCGTGGCTCCTGCCGGCGAACGTGAAGAGCAGCGGGGCCGAGTGGTTCGCCGGCTTCGGGCTCCCGACCTTCGGCGCCCTGGTCAGCGTCGGCATCTTCCTGACGGCCAGCTTTGGCCACGTGTCCAAGCCCGCCCTGGTGCTCGCCACCTTCACCATCGTGGTGGCCGGCCTCCGGTTGGCCCGAGCCGTGGGGGAGGCCCACGCGCTGAGAACGGCTCGTTTCCGTTCGCTGATCGACAAGACCTGGGACCTGATCGTCGTGACCGAGGCGGACCTCCGGATCGCCTACATGACGCCGTCGTCGGAGCGCGTATTCGGGCGTCGGCCCACCGAGCTCGAGAACGAGCCCTTCACGCATATTGTCCATCCCGACGACTCCCACGTCGTGCTGGACCACGTGCTCGACCTCAAGGGCGACGCCGATGAGGCGGCGACGTTCGAAGTCCGCATGCAGCATGCCAGTGGCGAGTGGCGGACCATCGCCTGGACGGCGTCCAACCTCTTGGCCGATCCCTCGGTCAACGGGTACGTGCTCAACGGGTTCGACGTCACCGAGGCGCGCCAGGCGTCCGAAGACCTGTTGGCGGCGCGCGATGCCGCGCTCGTCGCGTCGAAGACGAAGTCGGAATTCGTGTCCATGATGAGCCACGAGATCCGCACTCCCATGAACGGGGTCATCGGGCTCACCGAGCTCTTGCTGGAGACCGATCTCGACCACGACCAGCAGGAACTGGCTTCGGGCGTGAAGGTCTCGGCCGACAGGCTCCTCGTGATCATCAACGACATCCTGGACTTCTCCAAAATCGAGGCCGGCAAGCTCGAGATCGAGGAGGTCTCCTTCGACGTCCGGCGTGTCGTCGACGACGTCGGCCGGATTCTGGCGGGAGCCGCTCACGCCAAGGGGATCGAGCTGCTGGTCGACGTCGATCCGAGCGTGCCGTCGGCCCTGCTCGGCGACGAGACCCGTATTCAGCAGGTGCTCCTGAACTTCGGGTCGAACGGCGTGAAGTTCACCGCCGAGGGCGAGGTCGTCATTCGGCTCAGCGTGCTGCACGAGAACACGGCGCGCGTGGCCTTGCATTTCGAGGTGATCGACACCGGCATCGGCATCGCCGACGGCGACGAGGAGCGATTGTTCAGCCCCTTCGCGCAGGCCGACACGTCGACCACCCGCAGGTTCGGCGGGACCGGGCTCGGCCTCACGATCTGCCGCCAGTTGGTGGAGCTGATGGGGGGGCAGATCGGGTTGACCAGCACCCCCGGCGCGGGCTCGACCTTCTGGTTCGAGTTGTCGCTGCGCCGCTCCGACGATGCTCCGGCCGGCGAGAGGCCGGAAGCCCCACGCACGCTCTCCGGTCAGCGCGCGCTCGTGGTGGACGACAACGCGACGAACCGGCGCATCCTGCGCCAGCAGCTGACGTCGTGGGGTGTGGAGGCGGTCGAGGCGACCAACGGGCACGAGGCGCTGGAGCTCGCCGTGGCCGCTGGCACCAACGCGACCGTGTTCGACCTCGCCATCATCGACCTCAACATGCCCGGCATGGACGGGATGGAACTGGCGCGGGCGCTCAAGGCCGACCCGGTGACGCAGGCCACGGTCCTCTTCCTGCTCAGCTCGTCCGGGCAACGGCTCGAGGCGGCCGAGTCCCACCTGCTCGGGTTCGCCGCCAGCATGACGAAGCCGGTGCGCGCCTCGGAGCTCTTCGATTGCCTGATCACCAGCCTCCATTCCGGAGACGCGCGCCAGCGGGCGGCGGTCGCAAAGCCGGCGACACACAGTGACACGGAGGTCTTGGGGATGATCCTGCTGGTCGAGGACAACCACGTGAACCAGATGGTGGGCTCCAAAGTGCTCCAGAAGCTGGGGTACTCGTTCTCCATCGCCAACAACGGCGTCGAGGCAGTGGACGCGTTCCGTACCGGCCCGGGCACCTACGACGCCGTGCTCATGGACTGCCAGATGCCGGAGATGGACGGCTACCAGGCCACGGTGGCCATCCGTGACCTCGAGGGCACGGCGCGGCACACGCCCATCATCGCCATGACGGCCGCCGCCATGGAAGGTGATCGGGAGGCGTGCATGGCGGCGGGGATGGACGACTTCATCTCCAAGCCGGTGCAGGTTGAAG
>DATNLP010000369.1:0-3326 GCA_035602795.1 Acidimicrobiales bacterium
CGTGGCCAGCGCCTCGGGCACCGACGACCCCGAGGCCAGCCCCGCCGCCACGGCGGCCGAGAGCGTGCACCCGGTGCCGTGGTCGTTGGCCGTGGCCACCCGGGTTCCGGGCAGCACGGTCACGCCGTCGGGCCCGGCCACGACGTCGTCGGCCGTCTCGGTCAGGTGACCGCCCTTGACCACCACCCAGCGCGGCCCGGCGTGGCGCAGCTGCTCGGCCACGGCCACCCGCGCCTCGAGCGACTCGACCAAAAGGGCCAGGTCCACCCCCCCGAGCACCGCCGCCTCCCGCAGGTTGGGCGTGGCCACCAGCGCCCGGGGCAAGAGCGCGCCGACGTAGGCCGCCACGCCGTCGGGCTCGAGCAGGCGCCGGCCGGTCGAGGACACCAGAACCGGGTCCACCACCAGGTTGGGCAGTCGCCCCTCGGCCGCCAACGCCGCCACCTCGGCCACGATGGCGCCGTTGGCCAGCATGCCGGTCTTGACGGCGCGCACGTCGAAGTCGTCGAGCACCGTCTCGACCTGGAGCCGCACGAAGGCCGGGTCCAGCGCCGCGACGCCGCGCACCTCGGCGGTGTTCTGCGCCGTCACCGCCGTCAGCGCACAGGTGCCGTGGAGGCGGTGCGCGGCGAAGGTCTTGAGGTCCGCCTGCGCGCCGGCCCCGCCGCCCGAGTCCGAGCCGGCGATGGTGAGCGCGCTCAGGGGGGTGGCGCGGTCCGGCACCGGGCCACCATACGCGGGGCGCGGGGTATCGTCGTTCGGTGACCAACGCCGACGCTCCCGCCCCCGACCAGGGCCTCTGCATCGCCGGTGAGGTGCTCGGCTCCCGGCTCCTGCTGGGCACCGGGGGCATGACCAGCCTGCACGCGCTGCGCCAGGCGTTGGAGGCGTCGGGCACGTCCATGGCCACCATCGCCGTCCGCCGCGTCGAGCCCAGCGCCAAGGGCTCCCTGCTCTCGCTCCTCGGCGAGCTCGGCGTGCGCGTGCTGCCCAACACCGCCGGTTGTGCCACCGCATCCGAGGCGGTGCTCACGGCCAAGCTGGCCCGGGAGGCCTTCGGCACCGACTGGGTCAAGCTCGAGGTGATCGGCAACGACCGCACGCTGCTGCCCGACGCCGTCGAGCTGCTGGCGGCCGCCGAGCAGCTGGCCGAGGACGGCTTCACCGTGCTGCCGTACACGACCGACGATCCCGTATTGGCTTTCCGCCTGCAGCAGGTGGGCTGTGCCGCCGTCATGCCCCTCGGCTCGCCCATCGGCAGCGGCCTCGGCCTGCGCAATCCCCACGCCATCGCGCTGCTGCGCGAGGCGGTCGACGTCCCCGTCATCCTCGATGCCGGGATCGGCACCGCCTCCGACGCCGCCCTGGCCATGGAGCTGGGCTGCGACGGCGTGCTGGTGGCCACCGCCGTCAACCGCTCCCACGACCCGGCCACCATGGCCCGCGCCATGCGCCTGGCCGTCGAGGGCGGCCGTTTGGCCCGCGCCGCCGGCCGCATCCCGGTGCGTTTCCACGCCGAACCTTCTTCTCCCATGGAGGGCCGCCTCGACTTCGGCTACCCGGCCGAATCCTGAGGGGCACCCCCCCCGTCCCCGCCCCGGGGGCGGTACGCAGTGGGGCGATCTTGTGCCGTCCCCGACCTCCCGTTAATGTTAGGGCAGCCTAATATTCGTCTGGCCTAAGTTCGGGAGGAGGGACACCGGTTGCGCACCACCAATCGGCCGGTCACAGCACTGGCCCTGACCCTGGCGGCGGCCCCGCTCGCCCTGGCCGCCTGCAGCTCGGGGGGTTCGAACCCCAGTAGCGCCGGCTCAGGCCACAGCGGGGGAGTGGCCGTGGCCAAGGCGCCCGTCGCCCTCTGCAACGAGCTCAACGGCGTGCTGTCCGACGGGCCCGACCCGGGTGACGACCCCGTCGGCTACGCGCTGAGCCAGATCCTGCCGCTCCAGCAGCAGGTGCACAGTTCCGATACCGCGGTCATGACCACGGTCACCCAGCTCATTGCGGCTGACCAGGCGCTCTACAACTCGAGCGGAGCCGACAAGTCGGCCGCCGCCACCATCAAGAAGGACTACACGGCCATCAACAAGGCCTGCCCGGAAGTCGCGCCATGATCCGTTCCCTTTCCCACCGGGCCCGTGGTGCCCTGCTGGCCGCTTCGCTGGCCGCCGGGCTGCTGATCGCCGGGACCGCAACGGCCGCTCCGGCCGGCGCGGCGGGTGCTCCTTTGACCCTCTACAGCGGGCAACACGTGCAGACCACCCAGGCCCTGGTCAACGCGTTCGAGGCGAAGACGGGTATTCAGGTCAACGTGCGCTTCGACGACGAGGACGTGCTGGCGGACCAGCTGGTGACCGAGGGCACCCACTCACCGGCCGACGTCTTCTTCACCGAGAACTCGCCGCCGCTGCAGTACTTGGCCTCCAAGCACCTGCTGGTGCCCGTCAAGGCCTCGACGCTGGCCAAGACGCCGTCGAAGTACAACTCGCCCCAGGGGGTCTGGGTCGGCGTCTCGGCCCGGGTGAGCGTCATGGTGTACAACACGTCGCTGCTCAAGGCGAGCCAGCTGCCGACCTCGGCCATGCAGCTGGCCCAGCCGCAGTGGAAAGGCAAGATCGCCATCGCCGGCGGTGAGACGGACTTCCAGCCCATCGTCACGTCGGTGGCGCGCACCTACGGCACGTCGGCTGCGCTCAAGTGGCTCGACGCCCTCAAGGCCAACGCCGGCAGCCACCAGTACCCCGACAACGAGACCATCGCCGACGAGGTCAACCGGGGCCAGGTCGCGCTCGGCATCGTCAACCAGTACTACTGGTACCGCGAGCGGGCCGAGGTGGGCGCGGCCAACATGCACTCCGCCATCGCCTACTTCGCGCCACACGACGTGGGCTACGTGGTCGACGTGTCGGGGGCCGCCATATTGCGCTCGTCCCAGCACGTGGCCGAGGCGCAGAAGCTGATCGCCTTCTTCAACTCGGCACAGGGCCAGGGGATCATCGCCCGCAGCCAGAGCTTCGAGTACCCGATCGCCTCGGGCGTGACGACGGCGCAGCCGGAGACGCCGTTCAACCAGCTGCAGCCGAACTCCATCACCATTCCTGAGCTGGGGACGGGGGCCGAGGCGATCAAGCTGCTGCAAGAGGCGCAGCTGTTGTGAGGCCCGGGGCGCGGTGACGTGAGCACCGCTGCCGCTCGACCCCGGGGTCCCGGCCAGGGACGGGGCGACCCGAATCGGCAGCGCCACACCCACGGACGCCCTGACGGCAGGCGCCCGCACGACCACGGCGGCCGGTGGCACCATCACCGCGACCGCCTGCGTCACCACC